>JALZDU010000075.1 GCA_030862405.1 Actinomycetota bacterium
CTGGCGATGGGAGATCCAGCAACGAACGGCCGCAGCACGAACCGGATGACAGGAGCCCGGTGAGCCGAGAGGTTCACGCCGGGATCTGAGGGAGCCGGCGGGTGCGATCCCCGCCGGCCACCCAACAAATGCTACGACCGGCTGAGCCCAAGAACAGCTGTCCGGAAAACGCATGGCCCATCAGTCGTTGACAGTGTCGACCGGCGGGGTGTGACCAGGCCCATCGGCGTTCGTCAAGCTCGCCAAGACGATCACGAAGTATCGACAGCCGATCCTCAACGCGGTCGAGCACTGCCCGCCCGTCCGAAGCTGCCTACGTCCTCCAGCACATCGACAGGTATCTGGTGCGCTGGGCCAGACGCAAATACAAACACCTGCGCCGAGCCCCTCACCGGGCATAGCAGACCCTGATGAGGATCAAGGAAACCCGTCCGGGGCTGCTCGTCCGTTGGAGGTGGGACGCACAAAGAAGATCAGCAACGGCACGAGCTGGATGACAGGAGCCGTATAAGTCGAGAGGCTTACGTACGGATCTGTGGGAGCCGGAGGGTGAGAACCCCTCCGGCCCGACAACGAATCCACTCGAAGATCAGCTCAACGTCTTACTCGCTGAACCGGGTCAGAGGCCTGTTACCCCGGTCCTACCGAGGTCCTACCGGGGGCGCGGACAGGCTGCTGGTCTGGTTCGCCGACGTCATGAGTCGCGCCTCTGCTTGATTGCGGCGGCCACGATGAACCCGAGGGGTACGATCAGGAACCGGTCGTTCAGGGTGTTGTGCTGAACGGCAGCAACGAGGAAGGCCGCGAAGGATGCGGTGCTCGCAGCCATCAACCCGTCGGCTCGGCGCTTCCACCCGGTGAGAACGGCGCCTGCCGCCAACCATAGATACAGGGCGAGGCTGACTAGACCGCCAGAGCGCGCCACCTCCAGGTACAAGCTGTGCGCTTGGTCGTCACCGGAGAAGCCGACGCCCGCCAACGGGTGATCACGGATGTCCTGCAAGGCCATGTCCGCCTGATCCGCGCGGACCGCGTCGCTGACAGTGGCGCTAGCCTCACCGCCCAGCAGCCGGTCGAGCCCAGCCGTATAGCCGAGTCGGCCGACTATATAGATTGTAAGCGCCGCGACGGCGACGGTGACTACGGCACGAAGCGCGGCGCGCCGGCTCGAAACCGTTGCGAGCAGTACCCCGACGCCAAACGCGATGATCCCACTCCGAGAGCCGGACACGAGCGTGCTGAAAACCAACACCGGCATCGCCATGATCCACCATCGGCGCTGCCGTGCCAGGTAGAGGACGAAGGGTGCGGCCATCGCCGAGGACAATCCGAGGAGGTTGGAGTGATTCGTCAGCCCCGTCGCCCGGCCCCCGATTCCCTGAAAGCCGGTCAGGCTGCGGGCTACGTCAGAGACGCCCGTCGCGTCGAGGATTCCGAAGGTTCCACTCACTACAGCGGACAGCACAAAGGCTCCGGCGAGCAGGTAACGCCGCCGCT
Source organism: Actinomycetota bacterium (assembly GCA_030862405.1). Taxonomy (GTDB): domain Bacteria; phylum Actinomycetota; class Actinomycetes; order Mycobacteriales; family Pseudonocardiaceae. Next base: position 1,498 of record JALZDU010000075.1, read on the forward strand.
CGGACGTCGCCTGAACCGCGATCACCAAAGGCACGACAGCGGTGAGTCCGATGAACTGCAATAACTCGAACGGACTCCTGGCCGAGTTTGGCGTAACCACGATCGAGGTCACGCCCACGAGGAAGATCCCAAATAGTGGGAAGCTCCACCAGTGCGGCAGGGATAATCTGCGTACCACGAGAATCACGGTGATCATTGCTGCCGGGAGTAGGAACACGTCTGCGGGTATCAGCGGGCCGAGTCGGATGCCGCTCATGGTGCACAAAGCAACGCCGATCAACGTCAGACAGAAGCCATGATCCCTGGTGGTGATGGCCGCGAGCGCGAGGAGGAGGGCCGCGGCAAGGAGCGGGAGATGAGCGCCGGCGCCTACCGTGAGTCCCGCTGCGACGGCGAGCAGCCCCGTGCCGATAAACCAATGGTAGTGCTCGGTCTTGTACTTGATGGGCGGGACGTAGCCGAGGCTTAGACCTCCGGAAGTCGGTTTGACGCCGGTGTTCAATGTTGATCCCGTTGGGTGAGTTGGTAGATGATGGGGGCGAGGTTCCCATCGCCAGAGTCGGCGGATTCTTGCAGGAGATCGTCGAGGTTCAGACGCGGTTCCGGCTGCGGCGGCTGCTCACCACGGCAGCACCGCCACCGACCACGAGCAGCAAACCGAGGATGCTCAGCGGGATGATGGCATTCAAGCCAGTGAGCGCCAGAAGGACGTCGCGTACCGACGCACCGCCACCCGCCGACGAACCACCATCCACCGCTGCAACATCGCCCTGGACGCTGGCGGTGACTGTGAACGTGGCCGACCCAGACCCGGAGGGGCCGCTGAGGACGACCATGTGCTCGCCCGGCGCAAGATCCTGCACGGAGAACGTGAAGCTGACCTCACCAGAGCCATGAGCGCTCTTGGTTCCCAGATCAACCGGGTCGGAGAACACTGTGCCGGTGACCGCCTCGCCGGCACCGAGGCCGTTACCGGTGGCGGTGATGCTGCCTCCCGACGCCGAAGCACTGAGACTCACGGTGATCCCACCGGCACCGTAGCCTGGCTGGGCGGACGCAGGCCCAGCGATCACGAGAAGTCCGCTGAGGGCCAGCGCGGCTGCGGCGAAGAAGCGGGTCAGTCGAAGTGCACTCATCGCGGCCCCCAGGTTCTGAAAGATGTTGACGATGGACACCGTTGGTGCTCCCGCGAAGAGCGTAGCAGGGGCGTCGATTGCCGTACCACGCTCTGTGTTGCACCAGCGATTCGAACGGGTGAAGGAGCGACTGGGTTATGATCCGCCGCAGTCTGAAACTGTGGTTGTGACGCCCATAGGCTTCACCGAAGGTTGTACCGGCACCATGGGTCGTCCTGGGGTGCTGGGCTCGACGAGGTCGAACACGAGCCGCCGGGTCGCGCCGGGAGGGATGACCAGGGTCACCGTGAACACCGGATGCCCCAGCTCCGCGCCGATCCGGGCGGTGGTAGGGACCCGGTCAACGGTCACCCCGGTCAGCTGTGCACCGTTCGTGGCATAGAGCGAGACCAGCAGCCGGTTGCTGTTCGGCGGGTCCGACGGCTTCTGGTCCCTGCGGCCGGCTACGTAGTCCGGCAACGGCTCCAGCGGTGCCCCGTTGCGAAGGTCGATGGTGACCAACGACTGCCGTGCCGGTGCCGAGCAGTCGCCTGCGGCGTAGGTGAGCGTGCGCTCGAGGTAGTAGTCGAGCTTGTTGCCCCCGCCATTGTTCACCACCACGGAGGCGTACGGACCGGTCGTCTCCGCCACCACGTGGCCGAGCGGGGTGTCCGCGAGCACACCCTGCTCTTCGGGGACGGCACTCCACACCGCCAGGCGTCCCTCGTCCGTCGCGATGCGCAGCGCCTTCAGGAGCGCGGTGGTGGAACCCCCGTCACCGCCGAGGATCTTGTCGGCGACCGCTTGCGCGATCGACTGGAGGTAATTCTTGCGTGCGGTGTTGTCGCCCGCGAACCGAAAGTACGCCTCCGACTCGGTGGTGGGTACGACATTGTCGGCGTCGATCATCTCACCGTCGGACAGGGTCACCGGCCCCGTGGTGCGCAGGATGTAGCTGAGGGCGACCGGGTCTATCCCGATCACCCCGTCGAGCCGCTGACCACCCTGCTGCTCCCACAGCGACGACCAGATCTGCGCCGCGTAGGGGAAGTGTGGGCTGGAGTTGGCGTTGAGCCACGACGTGGTGCTGGAGTATCCGGCGTACTGCTGCGCGTAGTCGGGCCCGAGGTCGAGCCCCGGCGGTGCGCCCGGTTCGAGGTCCCGGTTGCTGGAGAGGGTGTCCAGGCTGAGCCGACCCTGGTCTGCGGTGAGGAGCCCGTAGCCACCGATGAGGCCGCCGGTTCCGCGCGCCTCCGCGTTGGTCTGGAACGCCATGAAGTAGGTGCGCGGTCCGTCAGCTCCCAGCATCGGCGGCAGCAGTGTGGCCGCGGTGCTGGCGGTGGCCAACAGATCTGCCAGCTCGGAGACCTCGACCTGCAGGGTGCGGCGCGCGTCCTCCACCACGGCGAGATATCCGGCGGGAGGAATGGCACTCACCCGGTCGTCCAGTGCACTCGCCGCGGACGAGGCCTCGCTGAGCGGTGCACGGGCGACGACGAGCGCAGCCAGATCGATCTGTTCCCCGGACAGGCGCAGCTTCTCCGGTGCGAGAGCTGTGCCGGCACGCGCGGCCGGCCGCAGCACCCGGACCGCCAGGTCGTCGACGGCCTCCGCCAGGTCCTGCGTGGTGCGGAACGGCCGACCGAGATACGGCACTGCGACCGCGATATCCCAGGACAGGGCCGACGTCGCGGAACGGGCGTCGTCGGCGTCGTCGGAGGCGAGGTCCACCTCCCGCTGAGCCGCGGCACTGTCACTGGACATCAGGGTGGCCCTGGCCTGCTCGAGGTGACCGCGGGCCGCGGACAGCGCCGACTGGGCCTGCAGCGCGGTGACGCCCAACCAGGCGGCGAAGCCCAGCAGCAGGAGGAGTGCGGTGCCTGCGACGAGCAGCGATCTGCGCTGCCGGACCCACCACCGCCGGTCCGAGCGGCTTTGCTCGCTCACCGAGCCCCCCTCCTCCACCGCCAATCGCCAGATGCCTGCCAGCTCAGCATGCCATTGGTGTGGCCCGACCCATACGCCCTCGCCAGCATCCTCGGTGCCATCAGCGCGGACGGAAGCAGGTCAGCGTCCAGCGACGAACGAGCGCGCCTGCGGATCGGACGGAAGTGTCCTGGGCCCAACGGATCGACACGCTACCCACGCCCTCGAGCGCGGTCGATCTGTAACGCTTCCCTGCTGATCTGCGATCTCCATGACGGAAGTCACAAGAGCACCCGTTGGACTAGTTTTCGCGCTTCACATGCGTCTTGGGATTGGTGATGAGGAGTTGCCGGCGCGTGGTAGCACTTTTGCGTCCACGACAGGGGATTTGAAGGGAAGTCATGGAGGCACGGCCAGCCATCGCCAGCGCGTCCGTGCTGGGTGAGGGGAGTTCCCCGCCGCCGCCGCGCATGCGCTGGGAGACGATCTACCGGCGGGCGGTCTGGCTCGCTGATCTCGTGGTGGTTGCCGTTGCCGCGCGCGTCGGGTTGGTCTTTCATGATGGCAGCCTTCAGTTGGGGAGCAGCGTGTGGCCGGGTGTGTTGGCGTTGGTCAGCACCCTCGTGCTGGTGGCGGGACTGGCTGGTCGTCGGTGCTGGGACCTGCGGATCCTCGGCCAGGGAGCGGAGGAGTTCCGCCGGGTCGGTGCTGCGGTCGGCACGGCCGTTGTTGTCCTGGCGCTGGCCGGTCTGGCGGTGCACGCCCACAACCTGGGTCCCTGGGTGTTCGGGGTGCTGCCCGCGACTGGTGTGGCGCTGGCCTTCTCCCGGTACGGATTGCGCCGGGTGCTGCACGCTCGACGCTCCCGGGGTGCCTGCATGGTGCCGGTGTTGGTGGCGGGCAGCGTGGATGAGGTCGCTAACCTCATCGCGCGGACCCGCCGGGAGGCTCACAACGGGTGGTTGGTCGAGGCGGTGTGCGTTCCGGCACCTCCCGGTAGCTCCGCTCTCACTGATGTGGGTGGGGTGCCGGTGGTCGGTGATCTCGACGAGGTCGCGACCTTGGTACGGCGTGGGGGGTACCGCATCGTGGTCGCCGCACCGGATCCGGCGTGGACCCGCCGGCGGCTGCGGGACATGGCGTGGGAGTTGGAGGGCACTCCGGCTGCGCTGGTCGTCGCTCCGACGTTGATGGAGGTGACCGGTCCTCGGTTGCACGTGTCGCCGGTCTATGGGTTGACCTTGTTGCGGGTGAGCAAGCCGTCCTTCACGGGAGTGCGCTGGCTTTTCAAGGACGTGATCGAACGAGTCGTCGCGTTGGGTTTGCTCGCTGTGTTGGCGCCCCTGTTCCTGGTGATCGCCCTCGCGATCAAGCTGGACGACGGTGGCCCGGTGTTCTTCCGTCAGGAGCGGGTCGGCAAGGGGGGCAGGACCTTCATGATGCTGAAGTTCCGATCGATGGTGGCGGGTGCCGAGCAGCTGCGGGGTGCGCTGGAGGCCAGCAATGAAGGCGCGGGGCCGCTGTTCAAGCTGCGTCACGATCCGCGCGTCACCCGGGTTGGCGCGCTGATCCGGCGGTACTCCTTGGACGAGTTCCCCCAGCTGCTCGATGTGGTTCGCGGGCACATGTCCTTGGTCGGCCCGCGGCCGCCGCTGCCCCGCGAGGTGTTGCTCTACGCGACGGATGGGATGCGACGGTTGCTGGTGAAGCCGGGGCTGACCGGGTTGTGGCAGATCAGTGGACGAAGTGAGCTGAGCTGGGAGGAGGCGATCCGGCTGGATTTGCGCTATGTGGAGAACTGGTCGTTCGCGCTGGACGCCATGATCCTGTGGAAGACCATCGCGGCCGTGTTGCGCCCCACCGGGGCCTACTGATGATCACGCAGTTTCCCGCCCCGGCACGGTGTGACACCACATCGGTCTGGGCGCCCGACCGCGCAGGCAAGGGGTGCGAGCGGTGATGAAGTACCCGGGCGCCGATCGGTTCGGCATCTTGTTCGTGTGCACCGGCAACCGGTGCCGGTCACCGGTTGCGGAAGTACTCACTCGCCGGCTTCTCGAGGAGAGGTTCGGTGCGGAGCAGGCCGCCCGGTTCGATGTCTCCAGCGCTGGTACGCAGGCTGTGCGCGGTGAGCCGATCGATCCGCTGACCCGTGCTGAGCTCGTCGCGTTGGGTCTGGATGATGAGGCGTCGTTCCCCGAGTCGGCTCCGTTGTCGGTGGACGCGATCAGGTCGGCCGATCTCGTGCTGACCGCCGAGCGTGCCCATCGAAGCATCGTGGTGCGACAGGCACCCACCGCACTGGGTAAGAGCTTCTGCCTGCGGGAGTTCGCGCGGCTGGTGGCGTCGGTCGAGTGCGACGGCATGCCCAGCGATCCGGTCGCGCTCGCCCGGACAGCGGTCATGGCAGCGCGCGACCACCGCGGACTGATCCCGCCGGTGCCGCCCTCGGAGGACGACATCGCCGACCCCAGGGGGCTGGAGCAGGCCGCCCACCACAGGGCCGTGCTCGTCATCAGCTCTGCCCTGGCCCAGATCCTGGGCGTTCCCTCACCCGGCGTCGCCCAGCGCAGGCGACGGTGGCCGCGGCCGACCCGCCGACGGACGGAGTCCCCAGCAGCACCCGAAGCGCCAACGGACCACCAGCGCACTCCCGAGCCCACCCCCGCGCCGTCGTCCACCGCTGCGATACCCGACCACGATCCACAGACCTTGACACCAGTCCGTCCAGATCCGGCGCCGTTGCCAGGCCCGCACCCACACGAGAGCCCTTCACCGGCTGCGCCCAGCAGAACCTTCAGGCTGGCGACCGATCCGGCGTCGGCTACCGGTGCCTCCATCGACGAGACCGTGCAGGTGCACTCGCTTGAGGGCGTCCAGGTGACTGGACCGCTGGACCCACCCCGCGACTCGATGTCGACCCAGCCACACCCCGCCGCGGCGGTCGATCCACACCGGGTACCCACCGTGATGAGGACGTCTCTGGGATTGTGGATCGCCAGCTTCCTGGCGGGCTTGGTCGCGATGGCACTCTCGTTCAGAAGGCTCCCCGAACTGCGAGCCGGGCTCGAGGAGATCGCTCGGCAGCGTCAACCCGACGTCGAGGCCGACGTGGCCGACCAGGCGGTGGGCATCCTGCTCTACGGAGCCCTGGGAGCCACCATCTGCCTGGTCTCCCTGCAGGTTCTCCTGGCCGTTGCGATGGGAACCCGCCGCAACTGGGCACGGGTGCTCCTCACCGTGATAGCCGTGCTGAGTCTTCCGGTGCTGATCCTGACCCGAGACATCGTCAGAGGCCAGGCCGGGTGGGCGTTGGCGCTCGAAGCGCTGCTGATGCTCGCCGCGCTCGTGGCGATGTTCCTTCCCGCGGCGAACTCGTGGTTTCGCCGACAGAGACAACCCGCGGTATCAGCGACGTGACCACCGACGACTCCTCCGGAGCCTCGCGAGCTCACCGACGCTCGATACGGACACTCGATACGACAACATGGACGCCGCACAAGATCGGGATCAGCGGCTTCCGACCGGCCGTGTCCGGACGACGGCGGATTGTCCCGGAGCCAGATCACCCGGCCCACAAGCAGCGCGAACAGAACCCCCGCTTCTGATCGAACGGACCGCCCTGGTCTGGGTCAGCTCCGCTATCCGTCCTGCCGTGCGGTCTATCGCGCCATCGTTCGATTGATTAGTTGATCATCCCTGCCGCAACCGTTCGGTTGGTCGACTCGTCGATCAGGACGAACCCACCGGTTGTGCGGTTGCGGCGGTAGGGGTCGCAGAAGAGGGGACTCGTGGTGCGGAGGCGGATCCGGCCGATGTCGTTGAGGCCAAGGTGCTCGGCGTCCGGATCGCGGTGCAGCGTGTTGACGTCGAGCCGGTACTGCAGCTCCTGCACCATCGCGCGGGCGCTGCGGGTGGTGTGCTTGACCGCGAGCCGCTGGCCAGGGCGCAGCGGCTGCTCGGACATCCAGCACACCATCGCGTCGACATCCTGCGTCGACGCCGGTGCGTTGTGCGGACGGCAGATCATGTCGCCGCGGGACACGTCGAGGTCGTCGACGAGCCGCACGGACACCGACATCGGTGCGTACGCCTCGGCCACCGGTCCGTCGGCGGTGTCGATGCCGGCGATTGTGGTGCTGAACCCGCTGGGCAGCACGATCACCTCGTCGCCGGCCTTGAGGACGCCGCCGACGACCTGGCCCGCGTACGCCCGGTAGTCCGGGTAGCGGGTGGACTGGGGTCGGATGACGTACTGCACCGGGAACCGCACGTCGATCAGGTTGCGGTCGCTGGCCACGTGCACGTTCTCCAGGTGGTGCAGCAATGACGGCCCGTCGTACCACGGCATCCGCTCCGACCGGGTGACGATGTTGTCGCCGTGCAGCGCGGAGATCGGGATGATCGAGAGATCGGTGATGTCGAGCTTGGTGGCGAAGCTCGTGAACTCCGCGTGGATCTCGTCGAAGCGGCCCTGGTCGTAGCCCACCAGGTCCATCTTGTTCACCGCGAGCACCAGGTGCGGCACGCGCAGCAGCGTCACCAGGAAGGCGTGCCGGCGGCTCTGCTCGACGATGCCGCGGCGCGCGTCAACGAGCACGATCGCGAGGTCCGCGGTCGAGGCCCCGGTGACCATGTTGCGGGTGTACTGGATGTGCCCCGGGGTATCGGCGATGATGAACTTGCGCCGGGGCGTGGCGAAGTAACGGTACGCGACGTCGATGGTGATGCCCTGCTCGCGCTCGGCCCGCAGGCCGTCGGTCAGCAGGGCGAGGTTGGTGTACTCGTCGCCCTGGTCGCGGCTGTCCTTCTCCACCGACTCCAGCTGGTCAGAGAAGATCGCCTTGCTGTCGTAGAGCATCCGGCCGATCAGCGTGCTCTTGCCGTCGTCGACCGAACCCGCGGTGGCGAACCGCAGCATGTCCATCATCAGAAGTACCCCTCGCGCTTGCGGTCCTCCATTGCGGTGGAGCTGAACCGGTCGTCGCCCCGGGTCGCGCCGCGCTCGGTGACGCGGGTGGTGGCGACTTCCTCGATGACCTTCTGGACGGTGTCGGCCTCCGACCGCACCGACGCCGTGAGGCTCGCGTCGCCGACCGTTCGGTAGCGCACCCGCGCGCGGAACACCGGCTCGTCCGAGCGGGGCCGGCAGCGATCGTGGACGCCGTAGAGCATGCCTGCGCGCTCGAAGACGTCGCGCTGGTGCGCGAAGTAGATCGACGGGAGCTCGATGCCTTCGGCCGCGATGTAGTGCCACACGTCAAGCTCGGTCCAGTTCGACAGCGGGAACACCCGGATGGTCTCGCCGACATGGATCCGGCCGTTGTACAGGTTCCACAGCTCCGGACGCTGGTTCTTCGGGTCCCACTGCCCGAACTCATCGCGGAAGGAGTAGAACCGCTCCTTGGCGCGGGCCTTGTCCTCGTCGCGGCGGGCGCCACCGAAGATCGCGGTGAAGCGGTTCTTCTCCAGCGCGTCGAGGAGCACCGGGGTCTGGATGCGGTTGCGCGTGCCGTCCGGCAGCTCGGCCACGACACCGCGGTCGATCGCGTCCTGGACGCTGGCGACGAGCAGCTGCACGCCGAGCCTGCTGACCAGGCGATCCCGGTACTCGAGCACCTCGGTGAAGTTGTGCCCGGTGTCAACGTGCATGACCGGGAACGGGATCCGGGCGGGCCAGAACGCCTTCTCGGCGATACGCAGCATCGTGATGGAGTCCTTGCCGCCGGAGAACAGAAGCACCGGGCGCTGCAGCTCCGCGACGACCTCCCGGAAGATGTGGATCGACTCCGCCTCCAGCGCTTGCAGCTGCGAGAGCTGGTAGTCCGGCGCGCTCACCGGCTCGACCCGCTCTCGCTCAATGCCGCGGCGCTCGCCCGCAGCAGGTCGTGGGCCAGCTCGGGGCGGCACACGAGCAGGTCGGGCAGGTACGGGTTGGGCGCGTTGTACACCAGCGGCGAGCCGTCCAGCCGGCTGGCGTGCAGGCCGGACGCCACCGCCACCGCGACCGGCGCGGCCGAGTCCCACTCATACTGCCCCCCGGCGTGGACGTACGCGTCCACCTCACCCCGGACCACGGCCGCGACCTTGTACCCGGCTGACCCAAGGGGGACGAGATCGGCCTCGACGGAACGGGCGATGTCCGCCAGGAACGACGGCGCCCGGGTCCGGCTGACCGCGATGCGCGTCCGACCGTCCCTGAGCGCCGGCCTGGGCACAAGTTCGTCAGTACCCAGGGTCACGCCGAGCGCCGGCAGGGCAATGGCCGCAGCTGCGAGCCAGCCGCGGACCCAGAGCGCGACGTGCACCGCCCAGTCGACGCGCCAGGGTTCACCGAACTCCCGGGTCCCGTCCAGCGGGTCGATGATCCACACCCGGTCGGCGGTCAGCCGGGCGACATCGTCCGCCGCCTCCTCGCTGAGGACCGCGTCACCCGGCCGCGCCGCGTGCAGCTGCTCCATGATCACCCGGTGTGCCAGGGCGTCCCCTCGGTCCCTGAGGTTCTCGCCGGCAGCGGCGCGCAACCGAATCAGCTCCCGCGCTGCTGCGTCCGCGCAGGACCGCGCGAGCCGCGCGTCCTCAGCGTGGTGAGGGTTGTTCCCCATGCCGCCTCCTCGTCCTCGGCCGGAACGTCCGGCTACGGATTGATCGCTCACCGTCAAGGGATCGTTTCACCCGGCCGCGGGCACCAATTTTCGGATCAGTGGTCGTAGGCCAGCAGGGACCGCCTGATTGGTTGGCCGGTGCGGTCGTTGTGCCAGATCGCGGCGGTCAGCGCCAGGACGCGTTGCACGACGCGGACCCACACCCCGGCGGGGGTGTGGCGACCTGCCGCAACGGCGTGGAGAACTCGATTCCGGCCCGCGGTGCCTCGCCCTTGTGGGCCGGGCGCCACGGACGACGACGCGGCCTACCGGGCGATGGACGTCCTGCTCGACACGCTGCACGAGCTGGCCGAACGGATCTTCTTCTCGGTGGCTAACCTACTCAACCTGGAAGTCGACCTGATCTTCTTCGACGCCACCAGCACCTACTTCCAGACCGAGCAAGCCGACCCCATCGCCGCGCAGACCAGCCCAGCCGGCGAGGCCGGCGCGCAACCTGAATCCGAGCCCGACGCCGAGCCCGACGACTATGCCGTGCAAGCCGGGCGCCGCCCACGGCCGGTCCAAGGACCATCGCCCCTACCTGCCCCAAGTGGTGGTCGCCATGGTGGTGACCCGCGGTGGGATCGGCGATCCCGGGCCTGGACCTTCCCCGGCAACACCGCTGATCAGACCCTGATCCGCACCGCGCGGGACGGCAGGCCCGCCCCGAGACCGCCAGCAGCTCGCCGCGGGAACCCCGAGGACCTCCGGTACCGACTCGAGTGCCGACCAGGGCGCTGGTCAGGCGTCCGGTGTGTACCCCGAGCGGTCGGCAGGCTCGG
>JALZDU010000080.1 GCA_030862405.1 Actinomycetota bacterium
CGCGCCGAAGTCGTCGAGGTGGGTGGCGGGCAGCGCCCCGGCGGCGGCGGCGAGCAGCTCGGCGCGCACCTGCTCGCGGGCCGCGTGGAGGCGGGTCCGGGAGTGCCGCAGCGACGGCCCGGCGGCGTCCCGCAACCGCTGGTCCAGCGCGACCCGGTCCCGCAGCGTGCCGTGCGTGATCCTGTCTGATCCACCGCTGACCTCGCCACGACAGCACACCTGGGATCCTGCTGCGAAATCTAAAGCGTGGTGGTAGGGTCTGTGCAGCCGCGAAAGCGGCGGCGACGGAGGAGGGCTCATGTCGAGCAGTGTCCAGGTGAGTCCGTGGGCTGCCGAGCAGTTCGGTGACCTGGCGGAGACGGTGGTGAGGGCCGTGGTGGAGAGCCTGGAGGAGGCTCACGAGGCCGGCCTGCGCACGCAAGGGGCATCGAGGGCTCGGCACAACCGGCCCTACGGCAGCATGTGGCCCGAGCGGTACGATGTCCTCGTCAGCAAGCTGAGGGGTGAGCGGGGTGTTGAGATCTTGCACCCGCGCGGCGCTTCCTACGATCTTCCCGTGATCAACGGTAGGGTGTTGTTCCCCTTCCGCCACAGCGACAACCTCGCCAAGAGGCCGATCACTCAAGCCAGGATTGCCAACCCGATCCCGCAGCAGCTAGCAACTCGCTTGAACGTACCCACACCGCGCCCGCCCGAGACTCTTTTCGACGAGCCCGACGAAGATGACCAAGTAGTCGCAGCGCCCCCGGCCCCGCCGAACCTCCAGATCGTCTACATCGCGTACGTCTGCAACCCACAAACCCAGCAGGTGCTCCACGCCTGGTGGGGCATCCCCAAAGCACAGGACGAGCAGGGTCATCTGGACTGGGATCCCGAGCCATTGCCGTTGGAGCTCCTGCGGCCCGGAGTCGCCGACAAGCCATCCACCGTGACGGGAACAGCGGCGCCGGCCTTCGACTCGGGCGAGCCGCCGACGCCCAATCTGCAACCCCGCCCCCGGATCGTCGACAACCCACCCACGGAGCCCGAACCGGACGAGGACACCCCGGTCGACGGCGATGAGTGACGACCAGCTCAAACTGCTGATCACGGACTCGACATCGTCCGGCTCAGTGACACCGGGCGATGTGCACCGGGCCTTCGACCCCGCACGCCTCACTCAGGCGCGTGAATTGTCGGGCTACACGAAGAAGCGGCTCGCTGAGCAGATCGGCGTCACCGCCGCAGCGGTGAGCCAGTACGAACTCAGCACGGCCAAACCTCGACCCCACCTGCTGCCTCGCATCGCCGACGTCCTCGACGTACCGATGGCATTCTTCCTGGCAGGCCGCCCTCGCGCCGACCTGGACAACTCGGCGGCGCACTTTCGCAGCTTGCGGTCCGCTCGCGCCTACCAGCGCGCAAAGGCCATCGCTTACACCGAGCAAGCGTGGGAGCTGACCCACGCTCTCGAGAAGCGCGTACAGCTTCCCTGGACGGATCTGCCCGGCTTCGCCAGCGGCGAAGTGCACCTCGACGCCGAGCTGGCGACCGGCCCCATCACCGCAGCCCGGCGGCTGCGGACGCGCTGGCAGCTTGGCGACGGCCCCGTCACACATCTCGTGCGGCGCATGGAGACGCACGGCATCGTGGTGCTCACGCCATCGACGGCTGATGCTGACTCGGCAGCGGTCGACGCCTTCTCCACCTCGCGATTGCCCCGCCCTGTCGTAGTACTCACCCCGAACAGGGCCAACGACGTATACCGCCAGCGGTTTACCGCCGCACACGAACTCGGACACCTAGTCCTGCACTGCGACACCGCACCTGGCGACACGGTGCACGAACGTCAAGCAGACGCCTTCGCCGCAGAATTCCTCACCCCGCGCGATAGCATCCTCCCCCACCTTCCCGCGCGCGCCGACTTCCGACGGCTGGCTGACCTGCAACGCACCTGGGGAGTCTCAGTGAAATCACTGCTCTACCGTTGTCGGGAGACGGGCCTATTGTCCGACTCAGCGGCCAGCCGCGCCTACCAGCGACTCAATACGCTTCAAGGACAGCCCGGATTCAAACCTGAGAGCGTCAGCGGCTATCCGGGCGAGCAACCGAAGATGCTCGCCCAAGCCTTCCGCCTTGCGTGCGACAACGGCTTGACACTGGGTGCTCTTGCCGAGGAACTCGCCTGGCGCACCGATCGAGTCCAGGAACTTCTTGGGATCGCGGACAGCCGACCGAAGCTGCGGCTTCTCGAGTAGGCGCCGGCACGGCGGTCGCGAATGCAGACGTTGCTGGTTCGAGGTGCATGGAGGGGTGTTAGTCGGGCACGTGACCAGGTGACGACGTACAGGTCACTCACCGAATCGCGCCGTGGGTGACTTCAACCGGTTCGACGATGGAGACCCGCTGGTCACCGCCAAGGGTGTCCACACTGTGTACTCCCTTCTTGTCCTCATCGAGCAGGGCGAGAGAAGTCCGAGGGTTCACCGCACCGCGCACACGTCCCCCGCCACGAACCACGGCTCACCGCCGAGCAAGATCGTACGAACGTTGAGCCGGTTGATCAATTTGCGGCTGTGTGGGCCTTTAGCTCCTCCTCAAACGGGCGCGCAAGACGTTGCTGAAGGCGGCCGTGGCGAAACTGATATAGGGGGCCAGCGATGCGTAGGACGTGCCGGCAGCGTGCATCTTCCAGAAAGCGCAGCAGACGAACGGGGCATTCACCGGCACATCGCAACTGCCCAAAAGCTAGGGCTGCATGCCACGTCGCTGAGAACATAAGACCGATACCGAGCCCGTACACGAGCCCGCCCACGACCCCGCCCACGACCCCGAAC
>JALZDU010000088.1 GCA_030862405.1 Actinomycetota bacterium
TCCAGATCGCGCCGAACTTCATGCTCTTCCCCGGGTTGGCGATCTTCATCACGGTGCTGGCGTTCAACCTGTTCGGCGATGGTCTGCGCGATGCGCTCGATCCGCGGTCGCGATGACGACGAAGGGGCACCAGATGAGAACGACTCGCCGGGTCGTGGTTGGCGCGATCGCCGCGTTGATGCTGGCTGGGTGCGGGGGGCCGAGCACTGGCGGCGGCACCGCTGGCGGTGGCACAGCCGGGGGAATCCATAATCCCTCGGACGCCAAGGGCGGCACCCTGCGGTTCGCGAACTCCGGTGACTGGGACTCTCTCGACCCGGCCGACACGTATTACGCCTATTCCTGGAACTTCATCCGCAACTACGGGCGGGCCCTGGTGATGTTCAGATCGGCACCAGGCCAGCAGGGCGCAACGCTCGCGCCCGACCTCGCCGAATCGCTGGGCCGCTCCAGCGACGACGCCAAGACCTGGACCTACACCCTGCGCCAGGGTGTGAAGTTCGAGGACGGCACCCCCGTCACCAGCAAGGACGTCAAGTACGCCGTCGAACGGTCGTTGGACAAGACGACCTTTCCCCATGGGCCGGTGTACTTCAACGACATCCTCGATCTGCAGGGCTATACCGGCCCGTACTCCGATCCCGATCCGAAGAAGCTAGGCCTGAAGGCGATCGAGACCCCGGACGACCGGACGATCGTCTTCCGGCTCCGCAAGCCGTTCAGCGGTTTCGACTACCTCGCGCAGACCCCGGCCACCATGCCGGTGCCCCAAGCCAAGGACGCCGGATCGAAGTACAAGGAGCACGTCGTCTCGACCGGGCCCTACATGTTCGAGACCAACGAGCTGGGCAAGGGTTTCACGATGGTCCGCAACCCCCACTGGGACCCGGCCACCGACCCGAACCGCCGCCCGCTGCCCGACCGGATCAGAGTCGACCTGAACGTCAACGCCGACGACGTCGACAACCGGCTCATCTCGGGTGATCTTGACGTCTCGATCGAGGGCTCCGGTGTTGGGCCGTCGGCTCAAGGTCGAATCCTCGCCGATCAGGGCCTGCGCGCGAACACCGACTCCGCGCTGGTCGCCCGGCTGTGGTTCACCGCGCTCAATTCCGATGTCGCGCCGCTGGACAACATCCACTGCCGCAAGGCGGTGTTGTATGCGGCCGACCGGACCGGCTACCAGCGCGCCTACGGCGGAGCGACGGGCGGCGAGGTCGCCACCAACCTGCTGCCGCCGGTGATCCCGGGCGCGGAGAGATTCAACCTCTACCCCTCGCCGAACAACCAGGGTGACATCGCCAAGGCCCGCGACGAGCTTGCCCAGTGCGGCCAGCCCAACGGCTTCACCACTGCCATCTCCTACCGCGCTGAACGGCCCAAGGAGAAGGCCACCGCTGAAGCACTGCAGCAGTCACTGGCGCGGGCCGGGATCAACCTGGAAATCAAGCCGTACCCGCTGACCGACTACCTGCGCCTGTACGCCGGCAAGCCGGACTTCGCCAAGTCGAACAGTCTGGGCCTGATCGTCTACGGCTGGGGCGCGGACTGGCCCGACGGCTACGGGTTCCTGTCCCAGCTCGTCGACAGCCGGGTCATCCGGGCCACCGGAGGCAACTCAAACCTGGGAATCAAGGACCCGGCGATCGACCAGTTGCTCGACCAGGCGTTGGTGACTACCGACACCGCGGCGCGGGAACGGATCTGGGTCGACATCGACCGCAAGGTGATGGAAAACGCTTTTGTTTTGCCCGGCGTCTGGGCCAAGGGCCTGCTGTACCGGCCGCCGAACCTGACGAACGTGTTCATCACCGACGGTTTCCAGATGTATGACTACCTGGCATTGGGCACCACCCGGAACTGACCGTGGGCGTCTACCTGATTCGACGGCTGATCGCGGCGGTGATCCTGCTGCTGATCGTGACCGCGGCGACGTTCGCGGTCTTCTTCCTGGTGCCCCGGCTGGCCGGTGCCTCGCCAGAGGACCTCGCCTCCCGCTACGTCGGCCGGACCGCCTCACCAGAGGTGATCCGGGAGATCGCCGGCAAGCTCGGGTTCACCGACCCGATCTGGGTGCAGTACGGCCGGTTCGTGAAAGGCCTGGTTCTCGGCGCGGACTACAGCACGGGCCCGACCACGGTGCACTGCCCGGCACCATGCTTCGGGTACTCGTTCCTCACCCAGAACCCGGTGCTACCCGACCTGATCAACCGGCTGCCGGTGACGATGTCGCTGGCTGCCGGTGGGGCGCTGATCTGGCTGGTCGCCGGAGTGTCCACCGGGGTGGTGTCGGCGCTGCGCCGGGGCAGTATCTTCGACCGCGTCGCGATGGGCGTCGCCTTGGCCGGCGTTTCGTTGCCGATCTTCTTCACCGGGCTGCTGGCTCTGGCGATCTTCAGTTACGGGCTGGGCATCACCGCTCCGGGCGGCAGCTACGTCCCCCTCGAGCAGAACCCGCTGCGCTGGGCGTACAGCCTGATCCTGCCGTGGGTCACGCTGGCGTTCCTCTACGCTGCCGGCTACGCGCGACTGACCAGAGCGAGCATGCTCGACACGATGAACGAGGACTTCATCCGGACCGCTCGCGCCAAGGGCCTCCCGGAGCGCACCGTGGTGCTCAAGCACGGGCTGCGGGCGGGGCTCACCCCCATCCTGACGATCTTCGGGCTGGACCTTGGATTGCTGCTCGGCGGGGCGATCCTCACTGAGAGCACGTACTCGCTGCCCGGTATCGGCAAGTACGCGGTGGACGCGGTGGTCAACAACGATCTGCCAAAGGTGCTCGGGGTGGTACTGGTCGGCAGCATCTTCATCATCGTGGCGAACCTCGTTGTGGACCTGCTCTACGCCGTGGTCGACCCGAGGGTGCGGTAGGAGATGAGCCCGTTTCTCCACGTGCGTGATCTGCGGGTGCATTTCCCGACCGCCGACGGCGTGGTCAAGGCCGTGGACGGGATGTCGCTGCAGCTCAACCGCGGCCGCCGGCTGGGGGTCGTCGGGGAGTCGGGCTCAGGCAAGAGCGTGGCGGCATTGTCGATCATGGGTTTGCACCAGCCGGGCACCGCGCGGATCTCCGGTGAGATCTGGCTCGGGGGCCAAGAGCTGGTCTCGGCCGACCCCGAGCAGGTGCGCAAGCTGCGCGGCCGGAGCATGGCGATGATTTTCCAAGATCCGCTGTCGGCACTGCATCCGTACTATCCGGTGGGTCACCAGATCGTTGAGGCCTACCGGCTGCACCACGACGTCAGCAAGCAGGCCGCCCGCAACCGCGCCGTGGAACTACTCGACCGGGTCGGTATCCCGCAACCGCACTCGCGATTCGCTGACTACCCGCACCAGTTCTCCGGCGGCATGCGGCAACGCGCGATGATCGCGATGGCGCTGTCGTGCAACCCCCAGTTGCTCATCGCCGACGAGCCGACAACCGCTTTGGATGTCACGGTGCAGGCCCAGATCCTCGATCTGATCCGGGACCTGCAGGCCGAGTTCGACTCCGCGGTGATGATCATCACCCACGACCTCGGCGTGGTCGCCGAGCTTGCTGACGACATCCTGGTGATGTACGCGGGGCGGGCCGTCGAGTACGGGCCGGCGAGTCAGGTGTTTTCCTCGCCCCAGCACCCCTACACGTGGGGACTGCTCGGCTCGGTGCCGCGCTGGGACCGGGAGCGGACGGAGCGGTTGGCGTCGATCCCGGGCAATCCGCCGAGCCTGATCAGTGTCCCGTCTGGTTGCCCGTTCCACCCGCGCTGCCGGTACGCCGAGCTGACCGGAGGCCAGGCGAGCTCGGTGCGGCCCGAGCTGCGCCCGGCGCTGTCCGCGGATCACCTGGTCGCTTGCCACCTGCCCGACCAACGCCGGCAGCACATCCTCGACGACGAGATCCGGCCGAACCTGTGAACACGCCTCTGTTGCAGGTCTCCGAATTGAGAAAGCACTTCCCGGTCCGGCGAGGCCTGCTGCAGCGCAAGGCCGGGGCCGTGCAGGCCGTCGATGGGCTGGACTTCGAGGTGCTGCGCGGCGAGACGCTGTCGCTGGTGGGCGAGTCGGGCTGCGGCAAGACGACCACCGGGCGGCTGCTCACCCGGTTGCTCGAGCCCACCGCCGGATCGATCACCTTCGACGGGCGCGACATCACGCACCTATCGGCTGGCCAGATGCGCCCGCTGCGCCGGGACATCCAGATGATCTTCCAGGACCCGTACTCGTCACTGAACCCGCGGCACACAGTGGGCACCATCGTCGGTGCCCCGTTCCGGATCCAAGGCGTGGACCCACCCGGCGGGGTGCGCGCGGCGGTGCAGCAGCTGCTGGAGCTCGTCGGTCTGAATCCCGAGCACTACAACCGGTACCCGCACGAGTTCTCCGGCGGCCAGCGCCAGCGCATCGGCATCGCGCGCACGCTGGCGCTGCGGCCGAAGCTGATCGTCGCCGACGAGCCCGTCTCGGCGTTGGACGTGTCGATCCAGGCTCAGGTGCTCAACCTCCTGGAGGACCTGCAGGCCGAACTGAACCTGACCTACCTGCTGATCGCCCATGACCTGGCAGTGGTACGGCACGTGTCGGACCGCGTCGCCGTCATGTACCTCGGCAAGATCGTCGAGCTCGGTGACCGCGACACCGTGTACTCCCGGCCCATGCACCCCTACACGGTGGCACTGCTCTCGGCGGTACCGGTGCTCGACCCCAAGCGGCGCTGTCGGCGAATCCTGCTCACCGGCGACGTGCCCAGCCCGCTGAACCCACCCCCGGCCTGCCGGTTCCACACCCGCTGCTGGAAAGCCCAAGAGATCTGCCGCACCCAAGAACCACCGCTGGCTGAGCTGTCCCCCAGCCACCGCGTCGCCTGCCACTTCCCCGAAAACTCGCCATCCTGACATCCTGCAGTCGCGTTGCGAGGCGTTCGAGATCACCGCGCCAACCGGCCCGCAGCAGGTGGCGCTACTGGTCGACACGCCGGCGCTACATCACCTAGGCGGCAACCAGTCCTGGCCATGTTGGCGGCGAACGTATCCGTCGAATCGGGGCGCGCGCCGAAGGTGATGGCCGCCGTCGACGGACAGGTTGACGCCCGTGATCCAGGTCGCCTGCGGACTCGAGAGGAAGCCAACGGCAGCAGCGACGTCTTCGGGTCGTCCCAATCGCCGGATCGGCATGTTGTCGAGGTACTCATCGCGAAGCTCGGGCTCGGTCGCCATCTCGCCGGCGAGGTCGCTGGGCACCAGGCCCGGCAGGATTGAGTTCACGCGAATTCCCCAAGGGCCCAGCTCATCGGCGGCACTGCGCACGAACATGTCGACGGCGGCCTTCGCCGTCGAGTACGGGGAGAGAAAGCCGCACGCCAGCACCCCGGCCACGCTGGAGATCGCGGTGTAGGCGCCGCCACCGGCGGCGCGTATGCGAGGTGCGGCGTGCTTGAGCGTAAGGAAGTTTCCGGTGACGTTGACCTCCATGACGTTGCGCCAGGCTTCCACCGGAACGGAGACGATCGGGGCGAGCCAGCCAACGCCGGCCGAGGCGACGACGATAGAGAGACCACCTCCCTCGTCGGCGTGCTCGATGGCGGCATCCATCGCCTCTTCGTTGGTCACGTCCGCGACCCGCCATCGCACCTCGCCAGGCGCTTTGATCCTACCCAGTTGTTCCGCGGCGGTGACGAGCCGGCTTTCGGTGCGACCGATGATCGTCACGGTGGCGCCATCCGCTCGAAGCCGCCTGGCGCACGCCAGGCCGAGGCCACTGCCGCCCCCGGTTACCAGCGCGTTGCACCGTTCGAGCCCGCCACTCATTGCCCGATCGTCGCATAACACCGACGCCCAGCCCGAGTGACTGCATGGCATCCTGAAGGCGCGGTCGGACTGATCGTGTCGCACGGCCATGATGGGAGAGCCATGGACATCACCCAGCTGATCCTCGATGACCACCATGAGCAGCGGCGGCTCTTCGCGATCCTCGAACAGATCGACCGCACCGACACCGCGGCTCTGAGTGCTGTGTGGACACGGCTGGCCGCATTTTTGGAGGTCCACGCCGAGGCTGAGGAGCAGATCTTTTACCCGGATCTACTGCGCGTGGGCAAGGGCGTCGATGGCATCAGTCCAGCGGACGAGACCGTGGACGCGATCGGCGATCATAACGACATCCGCGACGCGGTCGCCGCGGTCGCGGATCATGAGGTCGGCAGCGACGGCTGGTATGAGGCGGTCGCCAAGGCCAACGAGGCCAACGGTGACCACATGGCCGAAGAAGAGCGCGAGGGCCTTACAGACTTCCGTCGCCACGCCGAACTCCAGGTGCGCCACGACCTGGCCGTTGCTTTCGCCGCGTTCGAGGCGACGCACTTCTCTGGCGTCACACCGGTGGACAAGGACCCCGAGAGCTACGTCCGCGAGGTCGAAGAGGAGATCGCGGCATCCGACGACCAGGGCAACGACAGCACCACCAAGTCGGACCGATCACTCGCCATCGGCAGTCTGAAGAGACAGTGACGACGAGCCGTTGAAGCGCTCGGCCCGACTCGACTGCCAATCCGATCTTGACAACCCGTCAGCGTTTCCGGTTCCTGGCCCGGCTACTGGTCGCCGCCGGCTGCGAGCACCGCATCAACAGCATCCGGTCGCCGTCGACCCAGCCCACCATAGACGCGGCAACGACTCGAAACCGCTCAACAGCCACCGCCGAACCCTAGCGACATCCACGGCCGCCGCCAGCCTGCTGATCAACCCATCCGCCACTCCTCAAGCCAGGCGGAATGGGCCTCGTACGCCGAGGCGAGCACCCTCAGTGCGTTCTCGTCCTGCTGATCGTGCACCTCGCGGCGGATGAATTCGGCTCTTTCGGAAAAGGGGACGGGAGCGGACTGCTGCGGCACCTGCCCCGCAACGAGCAGGAGACCTTGCCCGTCGTCCGTACGAATGATTCGGAGCCTGCCGCGACGCTCGGCTTCGTCCAGGTAGGGCAGCTCTCCTTCAGCGAGTCGCCGCTCGTCCTCGGCTAAGCGGGCGAGCACGAACTCTCCCAGTTCTCCCATGCGACTACAGCCTCCTTCACACACGTGGCCAGGTCTGTGTCAAGAGATGACTCCCACCGGCTGCCACAGCGTAGGCGGCGAGGAGGTTGGCGATCCGGGGCGATCACCACGTGCAGGCCGGCCAGCATAGGCTGCTGACGTGGCCACGCAGACCGTCCGCCCAGTGGCCGTAACGCTCGCCGCTGGTGCCGATGTGCTCGCGGTGCTGGTGTTCGCCGCCGTGGGGCGAAGCTCGCATGCCGAGGCGGACGCGTTGGGCACGCTGACCACTGCGGTGCCGTTCCTGCTCGGGTTGCTCGTCGGGTGGTTGATTGTCCGTGCGTGGCGCGCGCCGCTGCGGCTGCCGGTCGGGGTGGCGGTATGGGTCGGCGTTGTCGTGATCGGCCTCGGCGTACGCGCGGCCTTCACCCATCGGCTGCCGCTGACGTTTGCGCTCGTCACCGCCGCGAGCATGGCGCTGCTCCTGCTCGGCTGGCGAGCCATGGCACATCTCATCGCACGCTCGCGCCGCCAGAGCACATGATCTCCTAGCGGGGCGGCTGCACGGCCGCGTCGCACGCGCGTTGCGACCGTATGATTCTAAGCTCCCCGCATGGCGCGGTACTTCAATGTGCACCCGGTCGACCCGCAACGGCGCGCGATTGGTCAGGTGGTCGAACTAATCCACGACGGTGGGCTCATCGTCTACCCCACAGACTCCTGCTTCGCCCTGGGCTGCCAGCTCGGCAACTCCGACGGCCTGCGCCGGATCCGCGAGATCCGCGACCTCGACGACAAGCACCACTTCACCCTGGTGTGCCGGGACTTCGCCCAGCTCGGCCAGTTTGTCCACGTCAGCAACACGGTGTTCCGCCTGCTCAAGGCTTCGACCCCGGGCAGCTACACGTTCATCCTGCCCGCGACCAAGGAGGTCCCGCGTCGGCTGCTGCGCCCGAAGAAGAAGACTGTCGGGGTACGGATCCCGCAGCACGCCGTCGCGCAGGCACTGCTTGCCGAGCTAGACGAGCCGCTGCTGTCGTCCACGCTGCTGCTCCCGAACGAGCTCGAACCGCTGACCCAGGGCTGGGAGATCAAAGAACGGCTCGACCACGCGGTCGATGCGGTCGTCGACTCCGGCGACTGCGGCACCGAGCCGACGACCGTGATCGATCTCTGCGGCTCCGAACCCGAAATCGTGCGTCGGGGGGCCGGGGACCCGTCCCAGTTCCAGTAGGCCCTCCACCAGGCAGGTGGCGAGTGATGACTACGCCCGGTCACGCAACTCGGCGCTGACGCCGGCCGCCTGGGCGCAGTGTGCACAGCAGAAGAACTGGCCCGTCGCCTGCACTCCATGTCCAATGATCTTGCACCCGCAGTGTTCGCACACCGGGGCCATACGTTGAATCGCGCATTCGAAGCTGTCGAAGACATGCACGGCGCCTTGAGCATGAACCTCGAACGCCAGATCGTAATCGTTCCCACATACCTCGCACTGCGACATCTCAGCTCCCCTCGAGCGGACTGGGTGGAGTCAATGTGTATTCCAGACCTATTCAGCCATCGGGTAGCCCGGCCAGAGTTTGGCAAACCTGCTGGTGGGTCTTCTCGTCGATCTCGAGCGGCTGCGTGCAGTGGCGGGCGCACGTACTCGACGCGCGCACCCGCAGCGCTGTCCGAAGGCTGCTCGGGTGGGAACAGGAAACATATCGTCGTCGTTGAAGGGATTGAGCCCAGCGAGGTGCTGGGCAGCACGGAAGACCGCTCGAGAAGAGGTGATGAGGATGCTGATGCGGACTGATCCATTGGGGGAGCTGAGTCGGCTGACCCAGCGGCTCTTCGGCGAGGTGGGCAACTGGGCGGGGCCCGTGGTACCGATGGACGCCTACCGATCCGGTGACACGTTCGTGGTGCACCTCGATCTGCCCGGGATGGACCCAGCTTCAATCGACCTCAGCGTGGATCGCAATGTGCTGACGGTGAAGGCCGAACGCAGCAGCGACATCGCCGGGGAAGGAGTGGAGCTGCAGGTGGCCGAGCGGCCGCATGGCACGTTCTCCCGGCAGCTATTCCTCGGCGAGGCCCTGGATATCGACCAGATCGAGGCACACTACGACGCTGGCGTATTGACCCTGCACATTCCCGTGGCCGAGCAGGCCAAGCCCCGCAAGATCGCTATTACGGGCGCAGGTGGAGCCAAGCAGCTCGCCGCGTGATCTCTCCCTCAGGGCCTGGTGGCGCCTCCAGAGCGCGGGTGTCCGTCTTTTGGAGCACCACCGAACGGTGCGGCGCCACCGGCCCCGCCGCCCCCGGTGTGAAGCGGGAGGACAGTTTTCTGCGGAGCCGCACTCGTCGGGTCGGCCGGTTCGACTACCGGCTGAGTTTGCCCGCTGACATCGAGGAGGGACAGGTCAGCGCATCGCTGTCGAACGGGATCCTCACCGTGCAGGTGCC
>JALZDU010000102.1 GCA_030862405.1 Actinomycetota bacterium
GGCCAGTCCGGTTTCCACCGTGCCGAACTCGCTGGACGGCGATGCACTGCTCGACCGGCTACGCGGCCAGGGACTGCAGCTTGCGATCGTGGTCGACGAGTACGGCGGCACCGCCGGGATCGTGACCCTTGAGGATCTGGTGGAGGAGATCGTCGGCGACGTCCGTGACGAGCACGACCGCATGGAGATGTCCCAGGTCCAGCCGCTAGGCGACGACAGGTGGATCATCTCCGGCCTGCTACGGGTCGACGAGGTGGCCGAGGCCGTCGGGCTCGCGATACCCGAGGGTGACTACGAGACGGTGGCCGGCCTCGTGCTGGAGCGGCTGGGTCGCATACCCGATGCCGGTGACGAGATCGACCTCGACGGTTGGCGGCTGACCGTGATCCGGATGGACCGTCGCCGCATCGCCGATCTCCGGCTTACCCGGACGGCACCAGCTGAACAGGTGACTTAAATGAATACCGCCGCGCTGCTGGGTGCACTGTTGCTGCTGGCGGCGAACGCCTTCTTTGTCGGCGCCGAATTCGCGTTGATCAGTGCGCGACGGGACCGGTTGGAATCGATGGCCACGCGCGGAGTGCACCGGGCGCGCACGGTGATCCGGGCCGGGGAAAAGCTGTCGCTGATGCTTGCGGCGGCGCAGCTTGGGATCACGATCAGCTCGCTGGGGCTTGGCGCGCTCGGCGAGCCCGTCGTCGCCCGCCAGCTCGAGTGGCTGGCCGGCCCGCTCGGGATACCCGACGCGGTGCTGCACACGATCTCCTTCGTCATCGCGCTGGGCATCGTCACGGTGGCGCACATCCTGCTCGGTGAGATGGTGCCCAAGAACATCGCCATCGCCGGGCCGGAGCGCACGGCGCTGTGGATGGTGCCACCGTTGGTTGCCTGGATGCGGCTGATGCGCCCAGTGATCGCGGTGCTGAATCGGATCGCCAACCACGTGTTGCGCGCGTTTGGTGTTCAGCCCCGCGACGAGCTGGACAGTGCCTACAGCCCTGACGAGCTGGCCAACCTGATTGCCGACTCCAGCCGTGAGGGGCTGTTGGACAGCGAAGAGCACCGCAGGCTGACCCAGATGTTGTCGACGATGGCGCGCGCCGTGGCCGACGTGCTGGTCCCGATCTCCAGCTTGACCACGGTGCCCGCCGAACCCGTCCTGGGCGACATCGAGCGTGCCGTGGCCCAGACCGGTTTCTCCCGTTTCCCACTGTGTACTGGCGCCGATCGGCAGCTGGTGGGATACCTGCACGTCAAAGACGTGCTGGACCTGCTCGGCCGGCCACCGGACACGCCGGTGCCACCGGGCAGTGTGCGCCCGCTACCCGAGGTGCAATCCACTGCCAAACTTGACGAAGCACTGGCGCTACTGCGTCGCTCCAGCAGCCATCTCGCTCGGGTCGTGCGTCCCGACGGGAGCACCGCGGGAGTCGTCGCATTGGAGGATCTGGTCGAGGAGTACGTCGGCACGGTCCGCGACGCCACCCACGTCCCCCCGCAACTCGGATAACAGCGTGTTTGCCGTTGCCGCTCTCCGTGCGCCGCATGAATTCAAGCCGTACTCTCGGCGATGGGCGGGCATGCGCATACCAGGTTGCGGTCCCCGTGAGCCTGGTCGACGCGTCGCACCGGCGGCCACACCTTGGCGGCCGTTCGACCCATCGGGTAAGCGGCGAGCTCCCGGCTGTAGGGGTGATCCCACTTGTCGACCAGGCAACTGGCGGTGTGCGGCGCGCGACGCAGCGGGTTGTCCTCGGCGGGCCACTCCCCCTCGGCGAGCCGGTCGATCTCGTCTCGGATCGCGATCATGGCGTCACAGAAACGATCCAACTCAGCAAGGTTCTCGCTTTCGGTGGGCTCGACCATCAGGGTGCCGGCCACCGGGAAGGACATGGTCGGGGCGTGCAGCCCGTAGTCGGCCAGCCGTTTGGCGACATCATCCACGGTGACGCCGGTAGCTTTGGTGATCGGTCGCAGATCCAGGATGCACTCGTGGGCAACCAGCCCTGGCGAGCCATCAGCACGGCTGCCGGCATAGAGCACCGGGAAATGTGATCCAAGGCGCCCGGCCACATAGTTCGCGGCTGCCACGGCGGTGAGCGTGGCGCGACGCAGGCCTTCAGCACCCATCATCCGGATGTATGCCCAGGAGATCGGCAGGATCAACGCGCTGCCCCACGGCGCCGCGGCCACCGGACCGACCACAGCACCGGGCGCCGTCTGCGGGTGTCCTGGTAGGAACGGCGTCAGGTGGGCCCGTACTCCGATCGGACCCACTCCGGGGCCGCCGCCGCCGTGCGGGATGCAGAAGGTCTTGTGCAGGTTGAGGTGGCTGACGTCGGCGCCGAAGCGACCCGGCCGGGCCAGCCCGAGCAGCGCGTTGAGGTTGGCCCCGTCGACGTAGACCTGCCCCCCGGCGTCGTGCACCAGCGCGCACACGTCGGTCACAGCCGGCTCGTACACCCCGTGCGTGGACGGATAGGTGATCATGATGGCGGCCAGTTCAGCACCGTGCTTGGCGATCTTCCCGCGGAGGTCGTTGAGGTCGACGTCGCCATTGCGGTCGCATCCGACCACCACGACGCGCATCCCGGCCATCACCGCCGACGCAGCGTTGGTGCCGTGCGCGCTGGACGGGATCAGGCAGACGTCGCGGCCGGTTTCGCCACGGCTGCGGTGATAGGCGCGGATCGCCAGCAGGCCAGCGAACTCTCCCTGGCTGCCAGCGTTGGGCTGCAGGCTGACCGCGTCGTAACCGGTGAGCTCGGCCAGCCAATGCTCCAGGTCGCTGACCACTTCGAGTAGGCCCTGCGCGTCGGCCAGAGCAGCAAACGGGTGCAGTTCAGCGAACTGCGGCCAGCTGATCGGCTCCAGCTCGGCGGTGGCGTTGAGCTTCATGGTGCACGAGCCCAGTGGGATCATGCTGCGATCCAGCGCCACGTCCTTGTCGGCCAGCGCGCGCAGGTAACGCAGCAGCGCCGTCTCGCTGCGGTACGCCGAGAAGACCGGGTGAGTCAGGAACGGCGAGGTCCGCTGCAACGCAGCGGGAATGGCGTCCGGCGTCTGGCGATCGAGGGCGTCCGGGTCGGCGCCACGCACCCCGAAGGCCTCCCAGACCAGCTGCAGGTGGCCGCGGGTGGTCGTCTCTGCACAGTTGATCCCGACGTGGTCGGTGCCGGCCAACCGCAGGTCCACACCAGCCCTCCGGGCGGCTGCCACCACTTCGGCCGCCCGGCCAGGCAGCCTGGCCAGCACCGTGTCGAAGAACTCCTCAGACGCCACCTCGACACCGCCGGCGCGCAACCCAGCGGCCAGCACCGCGGCCATCCGGTGCGCCCGCCGGGCGATGTCGCGCAGCCCGTCAGGCCCGTGGTAGATCGCGTACATCGAGGCCATCACGGCCAGCAGCACCTGCGCGGTGCAGATGTTGCTGGTCGCCCTCTCCCGGCGGATGTGCTGCTCGCGGGTCTGCAGCGCCAGCCGGTACGCCGGGTTTCCATCAGCGTCCCGGGACATCCCCACCAGGCGACCAGGCATCTGACGTTCCAGGCCGTGACGGACGGCAAGGTAGGCGGCATGCGGTCCACCGAAGCCGATCGGTACCCCGAAGCGCTGGGTGGAGCCGACCGCGACATCGGCGCCGATCTCGCCTGGTGGACGGAGCAGGGTCAGCGCCAGCGGGTCGGCCGCGACGGCTACCGCAGCGCCTCGTTGGTGTGCCTGCTCGATGAGCATCGCGTGGTCGCGCACCGCACCGGAGGCACCAGGATAGGAGAGCAACACGCCGAAGAACTCACCGTCCGGGAGACTCGGCCCCGAACCTTTACCGAACACGTCGGCGACATCCAGTTCGATGCCCAGCGGCTCGGCACGGGTGGCAAGCACGGCCAAAGTCTGTGGCAGCGTGTCGGCGTCGACGACGAATCGGGATGAGCTGGTCCGGCCGGCCCGGTGCAGCAGGGTCATCGCCTCGGCGGCGGCAGTGGCCTCGTCGAGCAATGAAGCATTCGCCACCGGCAAGCCGGTGAGGTCGGCCACCACCGTCTGAAAGTTGAGCAACGCTTCGAGCCGGCCCTGGGAGATCTCCGGCTGGTAAGGCGTGTAGGCGGTGTACCAGGCCGGGTTCTCTAGCACCGAACGGCGGATCACCGGCGGGGTGACCGTGCCGTGGTATCCCATCCCGATCATCGGTATCCGTGGGTGACAGCGGGCGGCTCGCGCACGTAACTCAGTCAGTGCCTGTTCTTCGGTGACCGGAGCCGGCAGGTTCGAGGCGGCGTACGGGTCGACCACGGTCGGCGGCAGGGCCTGCTGCGCCAGTTCGTCCAACGATTCCACGCCGATCGTGGCCAGCATCCGAGCCAGCTCGCCCGGCCGCGGCCCGATGTGCCGGTCGGCGAACGGTGTGCCGTGCTCCAGCTCAGACAGCGGGCGCCGGTCAGATGGATTCATCGCGGTGACCTCCGGGCCTCAGCTCGAACCGTCGGGCGCCATGCCCGATCGGTCCTCCCCCTCTGTCACTACCCAGACCCCGTCCTGCCGAGAACTGGGCGCCTGAGAGATTCACCGGCTTGCGCCGGCTTTCCCCGTCGGCGGCCGCACGGGGTCGGCGACTACCCAACCAGCCTACTTGAAGGACAGGGACGCATCGTTCTCTCGACGCTACACAGTGAGGCGCCACACAGTTGATGCGTCAGCTGATTCGACGGCTCCGCCGGCGCTTGGTCAGCTCGTCTTCGCCAGTCGCCACATGGCCGCCATCGGCACGCTCCGGCGGAAACTGGCTGATTGACCCAGCGATCTCCCGCATCGCGCCGCTCACGGCGATGCCGAACACTCCCTGCCCCCCCTGCAGAAGATCCACTACCTCTTCGGGAGAGGTGCACTCGTAGACGGTGGTGCCGTCGCTGAACAAGGTGATACGAGCCAGATCGTGGACCCCATGGCGGCGCAGGTGCTCCACCGCCAAGCGGATGTTCTGCAGCGAGACACCCGTGTCCAGCAGCCTCTTGACCACTTTGAGGACCAGCACGTCCTTGAACGAGTACAGCCGCTGGCTACCCGATCCGGACGCACCGCGGATCGATGGGACGACTAGGCCGGTGCGAGCCCAGTAGTCCAGCTGGCGGTAGGTGATCCCGGCGATCTGGCAGGCGGCCGAACCGCGATACCCCAGCAGCTGATCGGTCACGCCGTGCGGGTCAGCCAGGACGGAGTCCGGGAACAGGGTGCCTTGCTCGGCCGGCTCGTCGGTCCCGGACGGTGTGACGCCATATGCCGGGTTTTCCGCTCGGCCGTGCGGTCCGTCGACCACCCATTCCTCCCATGGCTCAAGCCGGTGGTCCGTACGGGCCACTCGCTGTGCAGCCCGACGGTAGGCTGCCGCAGCGTAGCCGGTCAACGCGGCACGCGGGAGACTCAACCTCTACTTCAGCTTGAGGGCGTCACCAGCGTCGAACAGGTGACCGCTGCGCGACAGCGTCGACTAGGTATCCGCCCCGCGACTGTTGACTACGTGTCCGCTCCGCGGAAATCCTCCGGCGAAACTGAGTCGAGAAACTCGCGGAACTTCTCGACCTCGTTCTCCTGCTCATCCGGAATGATCAGGCCGGCCTCCGAGAGTACCGACTCTTCGGCGTGGATGGGCACCCCTGCCCGCAGTGCCAGGGCGACCGAATCACTCGGCCGGGCAGAGACCCGCACGTTGCCGTCGAAGACGAGCTCGGCGAAGAAAGTCCCTTCCTGCAACTCGGTGATCCGGACCTGCTTGAGCTCACGTCCCAGCGCGGTGATCACGTCTCGAAGCAAGTCGTGAGTCATCGGCCGAGCCGGTTGCACGCCCTGCTGTTCCAGGGCGATGGCGGTCGCCTCCCCAGAACCGATCCAGATCGGCAGGTAGCGCTCGCCTTCGGCCTCCCGCAGCAGCAGGATCGGCTGGTTCGCCGGCAATTCCACCCGGACTCCGACGACACGCATCTCGCTCATCGCGTTGCGCCTCCCTCCCGCCGCACCTTGTGGGCCAGGTGCCTTGAGGATCGTCGTGCTCGGCGGCGGATTGGGCACCGGCCGCGAGTAGATGCCAGCCCAGCCGCGTGTCCACCATCGCTACGGAAGACGCTACACGCGGCACCCGCCCGGTGCCGAGTCCAGCAGGTGACCAATTCATGCGCTGTGCTCGTTCCCGCTCTAGTTCAGCTCCCGATCGCGCCACGCAGCCCCGCCTTCACGAGCAGGGCGTGCAGCCGTACCGACAGCATTGCCAGCTCCCGTACCACCTCGTCGGCCCGGGCTCGGGCGTCCGGATCCCGCTGCCGGATCATCGGGCTGACGATCTGCGCCAGCAGACCCACCTCCCGGTCCGCCGACGCCCGGAAAGCCCGCAGATGCCGAGGCTCCAGCCCGAAGTCAGTCATCGCCTGGGCGGTCCGGGCCATGAGCACCGCATCGGAGTCGTAGAAGCCGGCGGGGCCGGGCCGGACCAGTCCGAAGTGCTCGAGTTCAGCCAGCTCTTTGCGGCCGATGCCAGCGGCTGCGAGCAGTTCCTCCTGGGTCATTCGCACGCTGTCAGCAGCGTCGAGGTCAGCTGCCCCGGCCAGGTCGGACGGTGCTTGCGTGGGCACACCCACCAGCGAGCGCGGTGACCGTGACCGGTGCCCGGCCGTGAGTCTTTCGGGGCGGCCGCCGGGGGGGCTTTCCTGCTCACCCCGGTCCATCGCGTCCAGCTGCTCCTTGATCACCCTGAGCGGAAGATAGTGGTCGCGCTGAGCGGTGAGTACATAGCGCAGCCGTTGCACGTCCGCAGCAGAGAACTGCCGGTATCCGGCAGCAGTGCGCTCCGGCTGGACCAGTCCTTCGGACTCCAGAAACCTGATTTTGGAGATGGTGACATCCGGAAATTCCGCTCGCAGCTGGCCGAGCACCGAGCCGATGCTCGCCGCGGGCCGATGCCCAGAGCGGCCCGCAGCCGTCACCGCGACTCCTGGTCGGCCCTTCGGTCCCCGGCACGCGGACCGGTGAGGAACACCAGCCGGAACTTGCCGATCTGCACCTCGTCACCGTTGGCCAGCACGGCGGTGTCCACCGGCTCGCGGTTGACGTAGGTGCCATTGAGACTGCCCACGTCTACCACGACGAACTCGCCACCCTCTCGGCGGAACTCGGCGTGCCTGCGCGACACCGTCACGTCGTCGAGGAAAATATCGCTGTCCGGGTGCCGGCCCGCGCTGGTCGTGGATCGATCGAGAAGGAACCGGGAACCGGCGTTAGGACCGCGTTTGACCACCAGCAGTGCCGAGCCGGCGGGTAACGCGTCGACACCGGCGATAGGTGGCTCCGGTGCCTCGACACTCTCGGGCTCGGAGAGGAAGTCGGCCCGGAATATCGAGGTCTGCTCCGGGCCCCGTTCCGGCGGAACGCCGGGCCCGTCGTTCGTGCTCACCTGAGCTCTCCTTCGCCACCGGTGGTGCCTGCCGATCGGACCACAACCTACCTGCCACCGGCGAACGGTGCGGACTGAGGGCCTGCCCGCCACGACGTGGCGTCAACATCGCCGCAGTGCGCGCGCGAGAACGTCAGCTGCGGTGTGCCCGTCTTGCGGCGCGCACTGTGAGCCGCACCTGGATCAGGTAGAGCATTCCCGACCACAGGTATAGCGCCACACCCCATCCAGTGAAGGCCAGCGCGAATGCTCCGGCTACCAGCTGTAACCAACCCTGCACGTTGTCGGCGAGTAGCAGGAACGGAAAGGCATAGAGCAGACACAAGGTGGCTGCCTTGCCCAGATAGTGCACCGGCAGCGGGCCATAGCCATGATGACGCAGTACCGGCAGGGTCAGCGAGAGCACCACATCCCGGCCGATCAGCAAGGCAATCACCCACCACGGCAGGATGTCGCGCACTCCGAAAGCGAGCAAGGTGGTCAGGGTGTAGAGCCGGTCGACTGCCGGATCGAGCAATTCCCCTAGCCTGCTGGATTGGTTCAGCAAGCGGGCCAGCTTGCCGTCCAGCCAGTCCGTAATGCCCGACAGAGCTAATACCAGCATGGCGAGCAGGTCGTACTGCGGGCCCAGCAGCAGCCAGAGGAACAGCGGGACACCGGCCAACCGCAGCAGGCTCAGCACATTGGGGACCGTGAGCAGCCGGTCAGCCGGATCCATACCGGCTGACCCTAGAACCGGGTGTGCTGCAGCCAGTGCGCCAGTATTGCCGGGTCGCCGAGCACCTCGATCGGCGCCTTTTCGACGGGCACCCGGCGCAGCAGCACCAGCAGTAGATCCACCACTGCACCTCGGACCGCGACCGCGCCTTTGGTGTGGCCGTGTTCCCAGACCGGCCCTGACGGGGTCCGGCGCACGATCCACTCCCCCGCCTCACCGAGCCCGGGATCGGTGGAGTGCAGGTGCAGGATTTGACCCTCGCCGCGTAGCTCGGCGAGCTCGGGTCGAAACTCGACCGCCTGCGGCGAACTGAGAGCGTCCAGCCACTCGGAGATCGCGTCGGCGGCCAGATCGGGTTCGAGGGTGAAATCGTGCCCCAACGCCAGTTCAGCGTCGGCTCGGTGCACCGCAGTCTCGTGCGCCATCCGGCGCGCCCAGAACCCGGCGCGTTGGTCGTCAGACCAGGTCCACACCTGGGTCTGCGGGCCGGCGACCCGGATCGCGTCGGCCAGTGCACCGGCGCCATCGCGCAACCAGCCACCGAGCTCGTCGATGTCCTCGGGCGCTGCGGCCAGATTCAGCTCGGTGGGACAGGGCGGGGCGGTGGCGCGCCGGATGACGATCGTGGTGGCCCACCGATGGGCCTGCCCGACGTGCTCGGTGAGCTGGTACAGCGTCCAGTCCGGGCAGGTCGGTACCGGTTGCTTCAGGTCGGCTCCGCGCAGCGCCTCGGCGAACAGCGCCGATTGCACAATCAACGCGTCGAGATATCGATCATCGCGCAGCGGAGCCATCAGTGCCTCCCGTGGTGGTCCCCGTGGTCATCGGGGACTCCAGCCTAAGCAGCTGCTGCTTGGTAATGCGGTGGCGCACCGGGTGGTGTGCACTGTGGCCTATGGCCTCACATCCTGCCCCGCAACCGCAAGACACCGTGCAGCGTGCGCTCGGCGACTGGGGCACATTTCTCGCGGCGGCGATTCGATCTCCCCGCGAAGTCGGGACACTGCTGCCGTCCGGCCCCGAGCTAGCCCGGCGGCTGGCCGCCGTCGTACCTCGAGTGAGCCCGCCCGGGCGGCCTGCGGTCGTGGTGGAGGTCGGAGCCGGTGCCGGCGCGGTGACCTGGGCGATCGCCGAACAGGCGGATCAGGATGCGGTGGTGATCGCGATCGAGAAGGACGCCGGGCTTGCCGAGGGTTTACGGTCGCGCCAACTCGGTGTACAGGTCGTCACGGCGGACGCCGCCACCCTCCCTGCCATCCTCGCTGAACACGGCGTGGACCGCGCCGACGTGATCATCTCCGTGCTGCCGTGGACTCTGTTCGGCCCGCAGCAGCAGCGCGAGCTCGTGGCTGTCTTCGCCGCTGCCCTGCACACCGACGGGGTGTTCACCGCCGCGGCATACAGCTTGGGTTACTGGACCTCCGCAGCTCGCCGATTTCGGTGCGAGCTGGAGCGGACTTTCGGTGAGGTGCTGCCCACCCGCACCATGTGGCGGCACCTACCGCCGGCGATGACCTATGTCTGCCGGCGACCCGGCGGGGTCCCGTGATCAGTGCGGGTCCGAGTCGATCAGCAGCTGACCGTCTCGTTGCGCCACCCGCAGCTGCCGCTTCACGACCTGGGCTCCGCTGCCGGCGTCGTAGACGACATCAACGGGCACCGTCACCGAACCGTCCGGGTTGTCCGTGACGCCGGATGCGTTGCGAGCGCTGACCGAGGAGAACCGGCTCCAATGCGACCGGAAGCCCGCCTCATTGTCGAATGCCGCTCTCGCGGTGGGGGACAGCATCTGCCAGGCCGCCGGCAGGTTGTGCAGACCGTTGTAGTAGTCGATCACTAACTGGCCCGCATCGCGCCACGCAATCGATCCCTGAGAGTGGTCCACCGGCTGGACTTGTGGTGGCGCAGGCAGGACACCGAGTGGGTTCACCGGCGGCGCTGCCGGCACCGAGGTGGCCTCCTGATTGGCGGAAGGAGTGCCCCGCTCTCCGGATGAACCGGCAGTCGCCAACGTCCCGACACCGGCCACCACGAGGACCGCGAGGACAACCCCGACGAGCACGCCCGCTTGCTGCCGTTCCCGCCGCAAGGGCGCAGCAGGTACCGGCCCCCCAGGTCGAAGCGCAGCAGGCCGAGACGGGACCGGTCGTGGACGCGATGGCACCGTCGGCAAAGAGGTTGAAGGGGGAGGAAGGTCTATGGATGCGGCCACCCGGGTCGCAGGCGGCGCGGCGGTGGCCGGCCTGCGCACCGGTCCAGCACTCCTCGCCGCAGCCAGCTCCAGCTCCAAGCAGGCCCGGTGCATGTCGGGACGCGCTGCCGGGTCTTTCGCCAGCAGGCTCATCAGCACCGCGAACAGTGGGCCCGCGTGCAGCGGTGGCGGCACCTCACCGGCGGCCACCGCATGCAGCAGCGCGAGCTGGTTGGTGCCCTCACCGAAGGGCGCCCGCCCCTCCACCGCGGCGTAGAGAGTGGCGCCAAGCGAGAAGACGTCCGACGCCGCGGTCGGGACCTGCCCGCGAGCTACCTCCGGGGCGAGGTATGCCGGGGTTCCGGCCATCATCCCGGTCTGAGTGACCGTGACATCCCCCGCCGCGCGGGAGACACCGAAATCGGTGATCTTCGCAATCCCGTCGTCGGCGATCAGGATGTTTCCGGGTTTGACGTCCCGGTGCACGATCTGTGCGGCGTGCGCAGCGGCCAGCGCTGACGCGACCTGCGCACCGATCGAGGCGACCTCATCCACCGGGAGAAAGCACCGCTCGTTCAGTACCACTGCAAGGCTTCGTG
The DNA here is from genome assembly GCA_030862405.1 of Actinomycetota bacterium. Lineage (GTDB taxonomy): Bacteria > Actinomycetota > Actinomycetes > Mycobacteriales > Pseudonocardiaceae. The sequence goes on from JALZDU010000102.1 coordinate 10,947, forward strand.
CGGGCAGGTACTCCATCACTAGGCAGGGCTCGCCGTCGTGCTCGGCCACGTCGTAGACGACGATGGCGTTCGGGTGCTGCAGCCGCGCGGCGATGCGCGCCTCACGCAGTGCCCGCAGCCGCGCTTCCTCGGTTTCGCCGGGACTCAGATCCGGCGCCAACAGCAGCTGCTTCACCGCAACCAGCCGTTGCAGCCGCTCGTCTCTGGCCTGCCAGACGATACCCATGCCGCCGCTGCCGAGCCGATCGAGTACCCGGTAATGCCCGGCAATCAGTTGACCCGTGTCGATGAGTGACGCTCCCCGTCTGTATTGGCCCGTCTGTATTGGCCCGTCTGTATTGGCCCGTCTGCACTGGCACGTGGGTACTGGCACATCTGCCTGCACTGGTCCCGACCGGGGGCCAAGGTTACCGCGCCCGGCTACGGGGATCCCCGCCCACCGGCGGCCCCGCTGCGCTGCCCGCGGACAGCCGCAGGCACGATCGTGGCTATCATGACGCTCACCGAAGCGCTGCCCGGCGATTCCGGGCCCGACGAGCTGCTCGACACCTTTGTGAACTGGGTTTCGGGCCAGGGCTTGACGCTGTACCCGGCCCAAGAGGACGCGCTGATCGAGATCGTCTCAGGCTCGAATGTGATCCTGGCCACTCCTACCGGCTCCGGTAAGAGCCTAGTTGCGACTGGCGCGCACGCAGTCGCGCTGGCGCAAGGCAGGCGAAGCGTCTACACCGCACCGATCAAGGCACTGGTTTCGGAGAAGTTCTTCGCGTTGTGCAACGTTTTCGGCGCCGAGCAGGTCGGGATGCTGACCGGTGACTCCAGTGTCAACGCCGGGGCGCCGATCATCTGCTGCACGGCTGAGGTGCTGGCCAACATGGCCCTGCGCACCGGGGCGGATACCGACGCCGGCCTGGTCGTGATGGACGAGTTCCACTTCTATGCCGATCCTGATCGCGGCTGGGCTTGGCAGGTGCCGCTGCTGGAGCTTCCACGGGCCCAGTTCCTGCTCATGTCTGCGACGTTGGGTGATGTCACCCGCTTCGAGCAGGACTTGACCCGGCGCACCGGCCGTCCTACCGCGGTGGTGCGCTCCGCGCAGCGCCCGGTCCCGCTGCATTTCCGGTATGTCACCACCCCACTGCACGAGACACTGGAAGAGCTGCTGGCCACCAAGGCGGCACCGGTGTACGTGGTGCACTTCACCCAAGCCTCCGCTGCCGAACAGGCACAAGCGCTGACCAGCATCAATGTCTGCAGTAGAGCCGAGAAGGACGCGATCGCGGAGCTGATCGGCGGCTTTCGGTTCGCCACCGGTTTCGGGCGGACGCTGTCCCGGTTGGTCCGCCACGGGATCGGCGTGCACCACGCCGGAATGCTGCCGCGGTACCGCCGGCTCGTCGAGCGACTTGCCCAGGCCGGCCTGCTGAAGATCATCTGCGGCACCGACACCCTCGGCGTAGGGATCAACGTGCCAATCCGCACCGTGCTGCTCACCGCGCTGGGCAAGTACGACGGGACCCGCACCCGTCACCTCACCGCTCGGGAGTTCCACCAGATCGCCGGTCGCGCCGGGCGAGCCGGCTACGACACCGCCGGCGATGTCGTCGTACAGGCTCCAGACCACGTGGTGGAGAACACCAAGGCGTTGGCCAAGGCCGGGGACGACCCGCGCAAGTTGCGCAAGGTGGTGCGGAAGAAACCCCCTGAGGGATCGGTGTCCTGGAGTGACCGCACCTTCGATCGTCTGGTTGCGGCCGAACCGGAACCACTGACGTCCAGCTTTGCGGTGAGCCACGCGATGCTGCTCAACGTGGCCTACCGGCCCGGGGACGCATTCGCGGCCATGCGCCATCTGCTCACCGACAACCACGAGGACCGGCCCGCCCAGCGACGGCATATCCGCCAAGCCATCGCGATGTACCGCGCGTTGCTGGCCGCCGGCGTCGTCGAACGGCTGGAAGTCCCAGACGCCCAGGACCGTACCGTGCGGCTCACCGGCGACCTGCAGCTCGATTTCGCCCTCAACCAAGCGCTGTCCCCGTTCGCGCTGGCTGTGATCGAGCTGCTGGACCCGGACTCGGTTGATTACCCGCTGGACGTGCTGTCCGTGCTGGAGGCCACGTTGGACGATCCTCGGCAGGTGCTGGGCGCACAACTGTCGAAGGCCAAGGGACAAGCCGTGGCGGAGATGAAAGCCGAGGGTATCGAATACGAGGAGCGGATGCGGTTGCTGGAGGACGTCACCTATCCGATGCCGCTGGCCGAGCTGTTGCATGCCGCGCTGGACACCTACCAGCGGGGTCATCCATGGGTGGCTGACCACCGGCTGTCCCCCAAGTCGGTGGCCCGCGATCTGGCCGAACGGGCGATGACCTTCACCGAGTACGTCGGGTTCTACGGCCTGGCGCGCTCGGAGGGCTTGGTACTGCGCTACCTGGCCGACGCCTACCAGGCGCTGCGCCGCACAGTGCCCGAGGAGGCCAAGACCGATGGGCTGCGGGACTTGCAGGAGTGGCTGGGGGAATTGGTTCGCCAGGTCGACTCCAGCCTGCTGGACGAGTGGGAGCGGCTGCGCAACCCCGAAACGCCCAACTCTGAAGCACCGGTCGCAGCATCGGTGGACCACCGCCCCCCGCCGGTGACAACCAACGTGCGGGCCTTTCGGGTACTGGTTCGCAACGCGCTGTTCCGCCGGGTGGAACTCGCCGCCCACCGGCGCTGGGACGAACTCGGGGAACTGGACTCAGAGGCCGGATGGGACGCGCAATCCTGGCGACAAGCCGTGGAACCGTACTTCGATGACCATGACGAGATCGGCACCGGCGCTGACGCCCGCGGCCCGCACCTGCTGATCGTTGATCATCAGCCCGGCAAGTGGGTTGTGCGGCAAATCCTGGACGACCCGGCTGGGCATCATGACTGGGGCATTAGCGCCGAAGTCGACCTCGCCGCCTCCGACGGATCCGGGACAGCGGTGCTGCGGGTGACCGCGGTCGGCCGGCTCTGAAACCGATCTGATCAGAGTCGCCGCAGGCCGGTGAGCACCCGCTGCATCAAGACGACGTCCGGTGTGGCCTGCCCGGAGCTGGCGGTGCGGTGCACCGAGACGCTACCCGCGGCGGCCAGGTCTCCCAGCATCACACGGGCCACTCCCAGAGGCATCTTCAGCAAGGCGGCAAGTTCCGCCACAGAGCGCGGCGTGGAGCACAGCCCCAGAATCGTGCAGTGTTCCGGACGGGCCGGGGGGTCGAGCGGGCGGCCGGTTGCCGAGACCAGGGCCTCGATCGCAAGGTCGACCTGCGCCGCGGTCCGTCCCCCGGTCCAGAAGTAAGGACGCACCAAGTCCGAAGTCTCCGCCGACCTGTCCCAGGCGGCCTCGTCAACATCCTTTGCCCCGGCAGGCTCGGGCGCCGGTGGCGCGACCGGCGGTGGCAGCGCGACCGGCGGTGGCGGCGCGACGGCGGTCTTCCCAACCTGCTCTACAGGGTCCTGCTGTCCAGCATCCTGCTGATGGGAAGTCGGCAGCTCGGAAGCCTGATGTTCGAGACCCTGCTCATCGTGGTCCTGCTCATCGTGGTCCTGCTCATCGTGACTGTGCCGCCAACGGCTCAACAAAGCCGGGAACCGGGCACCTGTCTGGCCGACGACCTGGTCTTCGTACTGGTGTCGGGCTTGATGTTTGACCGCAACGGCATCATCTTCTACCGGCGACTCGGCCGCCGCCCGGCGACGACGACCCGCCGCGCCGCCGAACCGGGCGCCGGTCAGTCCGACCACGGGGCCGTCGGCGTCCCGACCATCCCCCGAGTTCTGATCCGCTTCCACGGCCAGGCAGATTAGGCGGCCCGTGTCAATATCCTGTAACGGGGGGTATCGCCGTGGTTACAGCTAGGCGGTGGTACGGGACGATGTCACTGGCACCCTTCGACGATGCGCTATCGACCACCAGGCCCGTTAGCGCGGCTCGTTACCCGGCTTCCATTTGATGCCGCAACCCATGCTGGGCTGCTGCGGCTCAGTGACCGGCTGCCCGGCTAGCACCAGATCCAGCGCGGCGCGCAGCGCCTTGCCGGTCACGGGCGCGTCATTGCCCGGGCGGGACTCGTCGAACTCGCCCCGGTAGGCGAGCTTGCGCCCAGCGTCATAGAGGAAGAAGTCTGGGGTGCAGGCGGCCCGGTAGGCCAGGGCGACTTCCTGGCTCTCGTCGAGCAGGTACGGGAAGGTGAACCCAGCGCGGTGGACCTGCCCGCTCAGCCCGTCAGGCCCGTCGTCGGGATGGGTTTTGGTGTCATTGCTGCAGATCGCCACTGCGGCTACGTCTCGCTGGCTGTAATCGGCGACCAGCGACCCGAGTTTCCGCTCGATATGCCGGACATAGGGGCAGTGATTCGACAGAAACATCACCAGCAGTGGGCGACCGGGACCAAGATCATCAGAGGCGACAGTCTGGCCGTCGAGAGACGGCAGGGCAAACGGCGGCGCCAGCGTGCCGAGCGGGACCATGTACGAGTTTACTGCCATGGTCACCAGTCTCTCATCGCTGCTCAGGGCAAGTGCCGGGAAGGGCGATCTGTTTCGCGGCCCCGTCGAACAGTGTCGAACAGTTCAGCACCGCGGACGATTCGACGGGGCCGGCTTCGAACCCGCTACTGAGGACGCCGGTTGGCAGCGTCTTGGACCTTACGCACCGCACCATCGATCTGGTTGTGGTACTTGCCCTTGGTGCGCTCGTCGACGAAACGGCCAGCCTGGTCGGCGAGCTTGTGAACCTTCTCGGGGTTGTTCTTGGCATACCGGCAAGCGGCCTGCGCGATCCCCGCAAGAGCCGCAAGCTTTCCGAGCCTTCTGAACATCAGTGCCCTCCCTTTGCCTGACCCAGCAAACAGTCCCCAGCTAGACCACTGAGAAATTGATCGAGAGGATACCGCGCCCCGTCAGATGCCCCCATTGGAGGTCCCCAATCAGAGGCCTCCAATCAGTACCCAATCAGAACCCCATTGCCTGGGCGCGGCGCTTCACCTCGCGGCCACGGTCAGTCCGCAGCGCGCCAATGGGGGTGCCAGGCAACGAGTCCTCCGCGGTAAACAACCAACGCAGGATCTCCTCAACGGAGTAGCCGGCGTCGCGTAGCAGGGTAATAGTGCCGGGCAGTCCCTTGACCACCGCGTTACCGCTCAGGAACTCCGCAGGCACCACCGCCACGCCGTGGCGGCGCACCCCGAGGAGTTGCCCGTCGCGCAGCATCTGGTGCACTCGGGTTACCGGCAGTCCAAGCCGTTGCGCCACATCGGGTAGCGGCAGCACCACCACCTCGGGATCGAGCACGTCCGGGGCGAGAGGGATGTCGCTCACAGTGGTCACCATGCCATACCTGCCAGCCGGCGCCCTTCCGCCGTTCGGGCAGCGCCGGGTCCATACGATCCAGACCTTGCCCTTACCATTCCGGAACTGTGGAACGACAGGGGCCCGCACACGACGGGAACCTGGTCGGCACCCTGCTCGACGGGCGCTACCGGGTCGGTCCCGTACTGGCCCGCGGCGGCATGTCCACCGTCTACCGGGGCACGGACGTGAGGCTGGAGCGTCCGGTCGCCATCAAGGTGATGGATCCCCGGTTCGCCGCCGACCCGACCTTCCTGCAGCGCTTCGAACGGGAGGCCCGCGCGGCTGCGCGGCTGCACCATCCCGGCGTGGTTGCAGTTCATGACCAGGGCGTCGACTTCGCTGGGGACCACGCGTACTTGGTGATGGAACTGGTGGACGGCGCAACGCTGCGGGACTTGATGCGCCAGCACGGCAGGCTGCCGGTGCCGCTGGCCATCGCGGTGGCCGAGATGGTGCTCTCGGCGCTGGCCGCGGCGCACCGGGAAGGACTGGTTCATCGCGACATCAAACCGGAGAACGTCCTCATCGGTCCCGGGGGCGTGGTGAAGGTGGCCGACTTTGGACTGGTTCGCGCGGCGGCCGAGGCCAGCAACACCGGCGACGTCATCCTTGGGACGGTTGCCTACCTCTCGCCGGAGCAGGTCGCGACCGGGACGGCCGATGCCCGAAGCGACGTCTACGCCACCGGTGTGCTGTTGTTCGAGATGCTTACCGGCGCGCCGCCATACGGCGGGGAAACCGCCCTGTCGGTGGCGTATCGCCACGTCAACGATGACATGCCTGCCCCGAGTACGGCACGCGCTGAAGTGCCCGCAGCGCTGGATGACCTGGTCGTGCAGGCCACCCGTCGGGATCCAGAAGTCCGCCCGCCGGACGCGTCGGCGTTTCTGCGCAACCTGCAGGCGGTGCGGACCGGCTTGGGAATCGACCGAGTTGCAGTTCCCCTACCCACGTCGACGTGGTCGATGGCCGCGGCGGGACCACCCACCGCGGTGGCGGGTCTGGCCACCGATCATGGGCCACGTGGGACCCGGGCGTTGTCCAGAGTCGACGAGGTGACCGGCGTCCCCGGCGTGGTCGATGGCACGGCGACGGGACTTCTGTCCGGGCCACCCGGCTCCCGGCCACGCACCCAGCTTCCGCCAGACGATCCGTACCTGCGCGAGCGTGCCCGCAATCGGCGCGCCTTCATCGCCTGGATGGTGATCGTGTTGATGCTCGCGAGCGCGATCGCGGTAAGCGCGTGGTGGCTGGGTAGCGGGCGGTGGACGGTGGTGCCCAACCTCGCGGGTTTGCAATCCGGCGCCGTGCAGGCCACGCTGGCGGCCGCCGACCTCAAGTCCACTCTCACCGAGGATCACCACGACACGGTGCCCGGTGGCGCGGTGATCAGCACCGATCCCGGGCCTGGTCAACGCGCGGTACGAGGCTCGGACGTCACCGTGGTGATCTCGCTGGGCCGTCCGGTGGTGCCCGAGCTCGAGGTAGGCATCGCAGTGCAGGAGGCCGAGGATGCGCTGCGTGAGGCCGATCTGAGTCCGCGGCGCGACCCGGTCGCCGAGCAATTTCACGACACCGCCCCGAAGGGCACTGTGATCGGACTACGCCCGGCAGGGGGCACCACGCTCACCGTCGGGGCACCGGTGACGCTGGTGACCAGCAAGGGCGTGGCCCCGATCACCGTGCCCGACGTGCGGGGTCTGCCCGAGGCTGGTGCGGTTTCGAGATTGACTCGGGCCGGTCTGGCTGTGCAGGTGCGTCGCCAGTTCGACGGCGAGATTCCCGGTGGGCGGGCGATCGGCACCGACCCGAGGTCCGGTACCAGCGCCACCCGCGGTGCCCGCGTCGTACTGCTGGTGAGTACCGCATCAGTAGTACCCGAAGTGATCGGGTTGTCTGTTGCCGAGGCCCAGCAGGTCCTGGCCAACGCCGGCCTGAACAGCACAGTCCGCCAGTCTCTGGAGGGATTCGGGGGAATCCCGTTCCTCGGGGGGCTATCGGATCAGGTGATCTCGCAGTCCCCCGCAGCTGGTCAGCCCGTCCGGCCAGGCGCGACCATTGCACTCACAACATTGTGAGCGCAATGGT
>JALZDU010000103.1 GCA_030862405.1 Actinomycetota bacterium
ACCCCCGGCCGCCCGGTCGGGCGGCTGGTGGACGATGCTGCGCCGCTGGAGACCGCAACGGCGCCGGGACCGGCTGGGCAGGCCTCGGGATTCCGGGGGCTCGCACCCGCTGATTCCCAGGACCGGCCCGGCAGACCCGAGGGCGTCGGTGGGCTGACCCCGGTGGCACTGTGGATCGGTGTGGCGGTCATCGTGCTCGCCGCGCTCGGGGGCCTGGTGGCCCGCCAACGCCGCGGAGGCGACTAGCCCTCGGTGTACCCGCCGCCGCGGGCCATCAGCTCGCCATGGGTGCCCTGCTCGGTGATGCGGCCGTGATCCAGGGCGATGATCTAATCGGCGTGCCTGATATTGGCCAGCCGATGGGTGACCAGCACCGTCGTCCGGGAAGCTCCCGAGCTGTCGCCGTTACCTGCGGTGGCCAGCAACCCGAACGCCATCGCGCATCCGGCGACCAGCTCGACAGCCGCGGCGAGCAACGTCAACCGTGGCGATGTCTGCCACGCCAGGCGCACCAACACCCGCAGTGCCGTCGGCGCCGCCCGCAACGTCCGGCCGATACCCGTGCCGGCCACTGTTTCCATCACCTGCGCCCAGGACGGGGTCTTGAGATCATCAATCCCGATTAGCTGCGGCGCTGATGGCTTTGGGCCAACACCAGTGGTCCGCCTGAGTCTCATCGTGGCCTCCCACCGACAAAGCATGCCTCCCGCGCTAGCGTGCCGTCTCGTGAGTAACGGCGACGCAGACGTCCGCGCGGGGATCGTGGTCACCGGGACGGAGCTGCTCACCGGGCAGCTCACCGACCGCAACGGCCCGTGGCTGGCGCAGCAGTTGGGCGCGCAGGGCGTCGAGGTGGCGCATCTGCTGTGCGTTGGAGACCGGGCCCAGGACCTGGCAGCGGCACTGCGATTCCTCGCCGAGCAGAGCGTGGATTTGATCGTCACCAGCGGCGGGCTCGGCCCGACCGCCGACGACCTGACCGCCGAGGTGGTTGCCGGGTTCGCCGGGGTGCCGCTGGAACTCGATGAGGCGATGGAGCAGCAGATCGCCGCCATCCTGGCCCGATTCCGCCACCTGTCGCACTTCAGCCCGGAAGCGCTGCGGGCAGCAAACCGCAAGCAGGCGATGGTGCCCCGCGGCGCCGAACCGCTCGACCCGATTGGAACTGCGCCCGGGCTGGTCATCTCGGTGCCTTCGGGTCCGACGGTAATCGTGCTGCCCGGCCCGCCCCGCGAGTTGCAGGGGATGTGGCTTGCGGCACTGTCCACCTCCGCCGCCAGGGCAGTGCTAGCGCGCACCCGACCCTTCGAGTCAGCGCGGCTACGGCTGTTCGGGCTACCTGAATCGGAGATCGCGGCGACGCTACGCGAGGTGAGCGCGACGCTGGACCTGGCCCCGCTGGAGATCACGACCTGCCTGCGCCGAGCCGAGCTGGAAATCGACATCCGGCATCGGCCGGGTGCCGAGGCGGTCCGGGATGCGCTGATCGAGGCGGTCCGCAGCCGGCATTCCCAGTACCTGTTCTCGACCGACGGCACCTCGCTGGACGACCAGCTGGCCGATCTGCTGCAAGGACGGTGCATCGGGCTCGGAGAGTCCTGCACCGGTGGGCTGCTGGCCGCTCGACTCACCGAGCGGCCAGGATCCTCAAACTACGTTGCAGGCGGTGTGGTGGCCTACACCAATACCGCCAAGACCGAGTTACTCGGCGTGCCGGCGCAGCTCATCGAGCAGCACGGGGCGGTGTCACCGGAAGTAGCCCGGGCCATGGCAGATGGAGCGCGGCATCGCTTCGGCGCCGACGTCGGCTGCGGGATCACCGGGGTGGCCGGCCCTGGCGGGGGCACCGAGGCCAAACCGGTCGGTTACGTGTGCATCTGCGTGACGACCAGCGACGGCGCAGACCGGGCCAGCGACCAGGTGCTGCCCGGTGATCGGGCCGAGATCCGCGATCGATCGGTGACCGTCGCGATGCACCTCATCCGGCGGCTGCTCAAGGGTGCTTGAAGGCCGGCGCGATTACGGCTTGAGGGCGTGACGGTCTGACCTGCTCTTGACCGCGGCGTAGGCGGCCGAGCCGATGAAAACCCCGGCGCCGATCACCAGCGCCCAGAACAGCAGCTCGAACACGGCACTCAGCACCCAGCCCAGCACCACGAACCCGATCCAGATCAACGCGATGATCCCCAGCACTTTGATCAGGGTCTGCATGGCAGTCTCCTCAGCGGGGGCGGATTTACCTGCTGGCCTCAGTTCACACCTGTCAGGGCGGACCGGCATCGGGGTAAACCCTGGACCTCAGAGGGTTCCCTGTTCAGCCCCCGCCGGCAGGAAGCCCACCCGGTCGTATACCGCCCGCACGGTCTGGCCCGCGACCTCACGGGCCCGCTCGGCACCCCGGGCCAGTAACTTGTCCAGCTCGGCTGGGTCATCGATGTAGCCGGCCACCTGCTGGCGCAGCGGCGTGACGAACTCGGCGAGCGCCTCGGCGACGTCGGACTTCAGCGCCCCGTACCCCTGGCCTGCATAAGCTGCCACCAGGTCGTCGATGGTACGGCCGGACATCGCCGAGTAGATCACCAGCAGGTTCGACACGCCGGCCTTGGCGACCGGGTCATAGTGAATCTCCCGTCCGGCGTCGGTGACCGCTGCGCGGATCTTGCGGGCGGACACCTTCGGGTCGTCGAGCAGGTCGATCACCCCGGCCGGCGACGACGTCGACTTGCTCATCTTCGCCGTTGGCTCGGCCAGGTCATAAATCTTCTCCGCGCCCTTGACGATGTGAGCTGCGGGCACGGTGAACGTCGAGCCGTAGCGGGAGTTGAAGCGCTGGGCGAGGTCGCGGGTGAGCTCGATGTGCTGGCGCTGGTCCTCCCCCACCGGAACGTGGTCGGCCTGGTAGATCAGGATGTCCGCAGCTTGCAGGATCGGGTAGGTAAACAGCCCGACCTTGACCCGGTCGGTGCCTTGCTTGGCCGACTTGTCCTTGAACTGCGTCATCCGGGAGGCCTCGCCGAAGCCGGTGAGGCATTCCAGCACCCAGGACAGCTGAGTGTGCTCGGGCACATGGCTCTGCACGAACACCGTGGAGCGATCTGGGTCGACGCCGAGTGCGAACAGCTGCGCCGCCGCGACCCGGGTCCGGTGGCGCAGCTTCTGCGGGTCCTGCTCGACGGTGATCGCATGCAGGTCGACCACGCAGTAAAACGCGTCGTGGTCGGCCTGCAGGGCCACCCACTGCCGGATCGCACCGAGGTAGTTGCCGAGGTGGAACGAGTCCGCAGTGGGCTGGATCCCGGACAGCACCCGGGGACGCCCGGTGGTGACACGGTCGGTGACAGGAGACGACATACCGCGATTGTTGCAGCCGGCGCGCGATCAGCTGCAGTCGCTGCCCGGCATCGGCTCCAGGTACAGCTGCGCGGCCCAGCGGTCGGGCCCCAGCTCCCGGTAACCGTTGCGGGTGGTCACGTTGGCAGAAACCACCGCGTCGGCGGCCAGGGTCTCCACGACGGGATCCCTGCTGTCCGGACCGGACCGCACGTTGAGGCTGTCCGCGGTGACCCTCATCGTGCACGGCCCCGACCCGCCGCCCGCACCATCATCCTGGGAGCTGAGCACGATCACACCTATGACCACGGCCGACCCGAGAATCCACTGCCACCGCTTCGAAGGCTTCCCAGCCACCGGTCCACTCCCCGCCGTCCGTCCAGTGATCTGTCAGTGCATGGCCTGCCTCAATCCCCGGTCAAGCTCACCGAGGAAGTCCTCGGTGGTCAGGAACGGGGTGTCCGGGCCCACCAGCAGCGCCAGGTCCTTGGTCATCTTGCCGCTCTCGACGGTGTCGATGCAGACCTTCTCCAAGGTCTCAGCGAAACGGGTGACCTCAGGGGTGACGTCCAGCGTGCCCCGGTGACGAAGACCACCGGTCCACGCGAAGATCGACGCGATCGGGTTGGTCGATGTCGGCTTGCCCTGCTGGTGCTGCCGGAAATGCCGGGTGACGGTGCCGTGCGCGGCCTCCGCCTCCACGATCCGACCGTCCGGCGTCATCAGCACGCTGGTCATCAGGCCAAGCGAGCCGAAGCCCTGGGCCACGGTGTCGGACTGCACGTCGCCGTCATAATTCTTGCAGGCCCAGACGTAGCCGCCGGTCCACTTCAGCGCGGCGGCCACCATGTCGTCTATCAACCGGTGCTCGTAAGTAAGGCCGCTGGCCTCGAAGTCGGCTTTGAACTCCGATTCGTAGATCTCGGCGAACACATCTTTGAACATGCCGTCATACGCCTTGAGGATCGTGTTCTTGGTGGACAGGTAGACCGGATACTGACGCATCAGTCCATATCTCAGCGATGCCCGGGCGAAGTCCTCGATGGATTTGCGGTAGTTGTACATCCCTATCGCCACACCACCATCCTGGCCGAACCTGGCCACCTCGATCTGCAGCGGCTCACCACCGTCGTCCGGGGTGTAGGTGATTGTCACGGTGCCCGGCCCCGGGACGGTGAAATCGCTGGCCTTGTACTGATCACCATGCGCGTGGCGGCCGATGATGATGGGCTCGGTCCAGTGCGGCACGAGGCGCGGGACATTCGAGCAGACGATCGGCTCCCGGAAGATCACGCCACCGAGAATGTTGCGGATCGTGCCATTGGGCGAGCGCCACATCTTTTTCAGGCCGAATTCCTCGACCCGCGCCTCGTCGGGTGTGATGGTGGCACATTTGACGCCCACTCCATGCTGGGCGATTGCGTGCGCGGCATCGACGGTGACTTGATCATCGGTGGCGTCGCGATGCAAGACACTGAGATCGTAGTAGTCGAGGTTGACGTCGAGATAGGGCAGGATCAGCTGGTTGCGGATGAAACCCCAGATGACCCGAGTCATCTCGTCGCCATCGAGCTCGACGACGGTCCCTGTTACTTTGATCTTGCCCACCGGTCGGGCACTCCTCTCGACTCACGCCTGCGCACTCCAGCTGCATTGCTAACGTAGCGCAGCGTGCTCGCCTGCTCCCTGCGGCTGATCCGCGCCGGCTGCCGGCGGTACTCGACCTACTGACAGGCGGTGGTCGCGGGGCTGGCCACCACCATCGTCTTCGGCTTCATGCGTTGCGCGGTGCTGCTCACCGTGTTCGCCGCCAGCGCCCACGTTGCCGGCTATAACTCGTCGACTGGTGGGTGGAGCGCACGCCGGTGATCTCGTTGTTGCGGAATGCGTCGACGAACAGCCGGTGATCGTCGCGCACCACTGCCGCGTACTCCCGGGCAAAGGTGGTCAGCCAATCGACGAACTCAGCCTCCCGGTCGCCGATCACCGCGGCGATCGCCTCCTCGGTCTGGAACGGCACCAGGGTGTGGTCGGAGTCGGAGTCTGACACGCAGTGCACCTTCGCGGTGGCCCGGCCGAGGTAGTCCAGCACCGGCGCGATCTCGTCCGGCTCGGTGAGCTCGCTCCAGTCCAGGTCGGTGACGTACGGGGACAGCTCGGATACCAGGTATCCCACCCCGTCCAGCTCGGTGTATCCCAGCAGCGGGTCGGCGTGCGCCTGCAGCGCGCGCTGCGAGATGGCGGTGCGGTGGCCGTGGTGCTGGAAGTAGGACGCGATGCGCTCGTCGGTGACCACCCGGGATGGGGCCGCCACGTTGCCCTGCTTCATGGACAGCACCACGTCGTTGTCCAGCGCCTGGTTGTATCCCTCGATCAACAGGTTATAGGCGGGCAAGCCGGCGCTGCCGATGCCGAAGCCGCTGCGGCCGACGACGTCCTTGATCGTGTAGGTGATGCCACGGAATCTCTTGCGCTCCGGGATGGTGCCCAGGTAACGCTCGACCGCCGCACATACGGCGCTGCGCTCGGCGTCATCGAGCCGCCGCACCCCAGGCCCGTTGCGGAACCGGCGGTCGAATCCCTCCGTCTCGGTGACCGCCTCCAGCAGCCCGAACCGGCTCCGCAAGCGGGCCAGCTGCAGTACCTGGTGGATCGCCCCGTCGGTGGTGTTCAGGCGCAGCGAGTAAGCCCGGTCGTTGGTCGCGTCGACGAACCAACGCACCTGGTCGGTATAGGCCCGGACGTAGGTTTCGACCAGGGCGTCGATGTCGGTGTCGGACAGCGCCTTTCGCCAGCCGAGCAGCGCGATGCTTGCCACCATCCGCTGCAGATCCCAGGTGAAGTGCCCGAGATAGGCCTCGTCAAAGTCGTTCACATCGAAGATCAGCACCCCGTTGCCGTCCATGTAGGTGCCGAAGTTCTCCGCGTGCAGGTCACCCTGGATCCAGACCCGGCTGGTCCGCTCATCGGCCCACGGGTCGTCCAATGCGACGACGTCGGCGTAGAACAGGCAGGCGCTGCCGCGGTAGAAGGAGAACGGGTCGGCGGCCATCTTGCGGAACTTGGTGCGAAACGCCGCCGGAGCGGCCGCCATGAGCTCGGCGAAGGCGTCGGTCAGCGTGTCGACGATCCGATGCCGCCGCCCCTCGGAGTCGTCGATGAGCAGTGTTTCGGTCAGCAACGTCATGGTTCGATCATGCTCCTCGACTTTGCCCGAGGGCGGGAACTACAGGTGCGCAACGTCGGCTTGCTTGGTTCGGACGGTTTCGGCGGCCTTGCGCAACTCGGCGAGTTCGCTGTCGGTCAGCTCGGTTTCCACTACCCGGCGTACGCCTTCCTGACCCAGCTCGGCGGTGACACCCAGGTAGACACCGGAGACGCCGTACTCGCCGTCCACCCAGGCGCAGACCGGCAGCACGGCACCGGAGTTCTCGTGCACTGCGCGCACCATTCGAGCCGCCGCCGCCGACGGTGCGTAGTACGCCGACCCGGTCTTGAGCAGGGCGACCACCTCGGCACCCCCGTTGCGGGTCCGGGTGACCAGCTCATCGATCTTCTCGGCGGACAGCAGGTCGGGCAGCGGCGTGCCGTTGACCGTGCAGGCGCTGGGCACCGGGACCATGGTGTCACCGTGCGAGCCCAGCGTCAGGGCGCGCACCGAGGACACCGGGACCGCGAGTTCCTCGGCGATGAAGTTGGTGAACCGCGCGGTGTCGAGCATCCCGGCCTGGCCCATCACCCGATGCCGGGCGAACCCGGTAGCGAGCTGCGTCAGCGCTGTCATCTCGTCTAATGGGTTGGACACCACGATGACGACCGCGCCGGGAGTATGCCAGGCGACGTTCTCGGCGACCTGCCGGACGATCCGGGCGTTAACCTCGATCAAGTCCACCCGGCTCATCCCGGGCTTGCGGGGTAGCCCGGCGGTGATCACGACGATGTCGCTGCCGGCGATCGTCTCATAGCCGGAACCGTCCTGGCCGGTGGTCTGGCCGATGACCCTGGTCTCGAAGCCCTCCACCGGCCGGGACTGGTTCAGGTCCAGCGCCAGGCCCTCCGGCTTGCCCTCAATGATGTCGGTGAGCACGACGGTGTCGAAGATGTCGTACTCGGCCAGCCGCTGCGCGGTGGTCGAACCATAAAAACCGGCTCCGATGACCGCGACCTGACCGAAACGTTCCATTTCAGGAGGTTATCAAGCATGCCAGACGCTCGGGGCTCACCGGGTGGCCAGCGGACCCCCGATGATGGTCAGCGACACGGCCAGCATGAGCACCCCGAAGGTCCCGTAGGCGAGCACATCTATCGTGCGGCGGCGGATGCCGAGCAGTCCGGTCCGTTCGGGCGGCAGGACAAGCCGTAACCCCGCAGCGAGCAGCAACGCGCCGCCGATGATCACCGTGCCTTCTCGCCAGTGGTACTGCGCGATGCGCACCATGCCCAGCGCCACCACGGCCAGCACCAGACCGAAGGCCAGCTGTGGCCGCAGGCTCGTCCGCCTGGTCACGGCGGGCCCATCCGCTCGGCGGCCTCGACAACGTTGACCAGCAACATCGCTCTGGTCATCGGCCCGACCCCGCCAGGAACGGGCGCCAGGTGTCCGGCGACCTTGGCCACGGCCGGGTCGACGTCACCGACCAGCCCGGCGTCGGTCCGGCTGATCCCGACGTCGACCACCGCGGCACCTGGCTTGACCATGTCGGCTGTGATCAGTCCGGGTCGCCCGGCGGCGGCCACCACGATGTCGGCCCGGGACACCTCGGCGGCCAGGTCGCGGGTGCCGGTGTGGCAGAGCGTGACCGTGGCATTCTCACTGCGCCGGGTCAGCAGCAAACCCAACGGGCGACCGACGGTGATGCCGCGGCCCACGATGGTGACATCGGCCCCGGCCAGCGGCACGTCGAAGCGGCGCAGCAACTCCACGATCCCGCGCGCGGTGCAGGGCAGCGGTCCCGACCCTCCGAGCACCAGCAGGCCCAGATTCACCGGATGCAGGCCGTCAACGTCCTTGCCCGGGTCGACCCGGGCCAGAACAGCGCCGGTGTCCAACCCGCTCGGCAGCGGTAGCTGCACGAGGTAACCGGTGCAGGTGGGGTCGCCGTTCAGCTCGTCGATCACCGCGAACAGCTCATCTTGACTGGTGTCGGCGGGCAGGTCGCGGCGAATCGAGGCGATACCGACCTTGGCGCAATCATTGTGCTTGCCCCGCACATAGGCGTGGGAACCGGGATCATCGCCGACGATGACGGTGCCCAGCCCGGGAGTCACTCCGGCCTGGCGCAGCGCCGCCACCCGGGTCTGCAGATCCGCGAAGATCTCGTCCCTGGTCTTCTTGCCATCCAGCACCGTTGCGCTCATGAGGGAATCCTTGCACCGGTGCTCAGACGCGGGATTCCGAGGCTCGGGAGCGCGAAGGTAGTGCGATCACGGTGACCGCCACCAGAGTCAGCGCAGTACCGATCAGGGTGGTGGCCGTGAGTCGATCGCCGCCGGTGGGCAGGAACAGGTCGAGCAGCAGCGCGCCGATGAGCTGCCCGGCCACGGTTCCCAGCCCCAGCAGCAGCACTCCGGTTATCGGGACGATCACCGCAGCGGCACCGATGAACAGCACACCCAACGCACCACCGAAATACAGCCACGGCTGCGCGGGCAGCGGTTCGGGCAACCCACGTATTGCAACCTCCACCGCTGTGACCAGTGCCAGCGCGATGGTGCCCCCCACGAAGTTGACCATTGCGGCCGGCAGCATCCCGGTCAATGCCGGCCCGACATCCCGAGCGGCCGCACCGACCCGCCCGTTCACTGCCTGCTGCCAGGCGGTGCCCACCCCGGCCAACGCCGGCAGCAAGACCAACCACACAGCTTGTGGAGCACCCAGCCGATCGGAGACGGCCAGGACCACGGCGGCCAGCGCGAGGATCGCACCGGCGATCCGGCGGGGACTGACCGGG
This sequence comes from Actinomycetota bacterium, assembly GCA_030862405.1. GTDB lineage: Bacteria > Actinomycetota > Actinomycetes > Mycobacteriales > Pseudonocardiaceae. Next base: position 9,282 of record JALZDU010000103.1, read on the forward strand.
CGCGGCTCGCCCGGCCCGACGCCGGCCCGGTCCACCAGCAGACCGCTCGCCGTCTGCCCGGCCACCACGGCGACGGTGAACACCGCCACTCCAATGGCCGCGACCGTCAGGCCCTGGCAGGCCACCAGGAACGCGCCACAGATCCCACCGAGCAGCTGGTACGGGCGCAAGTTTCGGCGCCGCACCGCGGCGATGACCCGGCCCAGTCCCCGGCGCATGCTGGGGCGGGCGGCGGCCAGCAGCAGCAGGAGCAGCAGGCCACCCAGGAAGGACAGCAATGCCGCGACGACACCGTCGTCGATCCGCTGGCCGAGCTCGCCGTTGATTCGCGCCTGGACGGCTACCGCCGCCCCGATCCCGACGGCCACTGCGGTTCCCACCGTGCGCGCACTGCGGGTGGCGGTGAAATCAGCCTGGTCGCGCACTTTCATGTGCCGGGGTCCACCTGCAATCCGTTCGCCACGGCGAAACGGATCGCGGTGTCCACGTCGATCCGGGCACCGGACAGCCGAGCCTGGACCAGAGCGTCGGCGTCCAGCCGGGCCCCGCGTAAGTCGGCACCCTCCAGCCGAGCACCCAGCATCCGGGCTCCGGTCAGGTCGGCTCCGGAGAGGTCAGCGCCCCTCAGGTCAGCCTGTACCAAATTCGCCTCGGCCAGCCGCAGCCCAGCGAGCATCACCTTGCGCAGGTCAGCCTGCCCCAGCGCGGTGAGACTCAGGTCGACCTCGTGCAGCGTCCACGGCCGTAGCCGGCAGTCGCTGACCGTGCTACCCAGCAGCGAGCAGTTCGCGAGTACCGAGTCGGCCAGCATGGTGCGTTGGAAGGTGCAGCTGTGGAATGCGCTCGCGCGGTGCTCGGAGGCGCCGAGGTCGGCGCGGGTGAAGTCACAGTGGGTGAAGCGGCAGCTGCGGGTGCGCAGGCCCCGCAGGTCTGCGTCGGTGAACCGGCAGTTGATGAAGCAGCGGCCTGCCCACTCCTGGTCGGCGAACACCGCGTCGGTGAAGTCTTCGCTGTCGGTCGTTGACACACCTGCACCCTCCCAGGTCGCCGCCCATGATCGCTGTTTGTGTGCCGTGAACGACAAATCGTGTAGCGCAACGCACACAAATCTTGATCGAGCTGTGCGCCGCGCTTCACCGGAAGTCGCGGGAGTTCGAACGCACCCGCATGTTCAGTGCTGTGGCGTGTTCGGCCAGCACGTTGATCACTCCCTCGGCGATCTGCAGCCGGCCGCGCAGCAGCAGCGCCGGGCAGGCCTGCACGACGGTGCGGTAGCGGACCCAGAAGCCCGGTGAGCAGATCACGTTCACCATGCCGGTCTCGTCCTCCAAGTTGAGGAAAGTGACCCCACCGGCGGTGGCTGGGCGTTGCCGGTGGGTCACCGCACCGGCGACCATTACCCGCTGCCCGTCCTGCCGCAGCTGCAGCTCGGCGGCGGGCACCACGCCCAGCCCGGCGAGGTCGGCCCGGAGGAACTGGGTGGGGAAGCTGTTAGGCGAAACCCCGGTGGCCCACACGTCGGCTGCGGCGAGTTCCAGCTCACTCATCCCCGGCAGCGTGGGAGCGACGACGCCCACCGCGGTGCCGGGCAACCGATCCGGCCGCTCGGCGGCTACCGCCCCGGCGGACCACAGCGCTTGGCGGCGGTACGGGGCAAGCCGGTCGAACGCTCCGCCGGTGGCCAGTGCCTCGGCCTGGGCGGTGGTCAGCCCCACCCGGTGTGCGACATCAGCGATGCTGCGATAGGGGCCGTGCGTTTTTCGCTCCTCGACCAGCCGGCTGGCCAGTGATTGGCTCACCGTGCGCACCATGGCCAGCCCCAGCCGCACCGCCTGCTCCGGCGCCCCCTCTGCGGCTGGTTCCAGCCCGGCATGCACCCCGCTGGCGTTGACGTCCGGACCCCGGACCGTGACGCCGTGGCGGCGGGCGTCGGCAATCAGTGACTGCGGGGAGTAGAAACCCATCGGCTGGGCCTGCAGCAGGGCGGCGCAGAACGCCGCCGGGTAATAGTGCTTGAACCAGGCGCTGTAGTAGACCAATGAGGCGAAGCTAATCGAGTGGCTTTCCGGGAAACCGAAATTGGCGAAAGCCAGCAGTTTGGCGTAAATCTTCTCGGCGAGCTCGTCTTTGATGCCATGACTGGCCATTCCGTTAAATAGCCGTTCACGCAGCCGCTCCATTCGCTCGGTAGACCGTTTGGCTCCCATCGCACGGCGCAGCTCATCGGCCTCGGCGGCGGAGAAGTCGGCGACGTCAATGGCCATCTGCATCAGCTGCTCCTGGAACAGCGGCACACCCAGCGTTTTGCGTAGTGCATTCGCCAGCAACGGATGGTCGTAGTCCCAGGCCTCCTGACCGTTGCGGCGCCGGATGTAGGGATGCACCGAGTCACCCTGGATTGGGCCGGGGCGTATCAGCGCCACCTCGACCACCAGGTCATAGAAGCAGCGCGGTTTCAGCCGCGGAAGGGTGGCCATCTGCGCGCGGGACTCCACCTGGAACACCCCGACCGAATCGGCCCGGGCCAGCATCTCGTAGACGGCCGGATCGGTGGGCTGCAAATCCGCGAGCTGCACCCAGTGCCGGTAATGGCGGGCGACCAGATCGACCGCGTAGTGCAGCGCGGAGAGCATTCCGAGCCCGAGCAGGTCGAACTTGACCAGACCGGCCGCTGCGCAGTCGTCTTTGTCCCACTGCACTACCGAGCGGTTGTCTCGGCGCGCCCACTCCACCGGGCAGACCTCAGCCACCGGACGGGAGCAGATCACCATTCCGCCGGAATGAATGCCCAAGTGCCGGGGGAACCCCTCCAGCTCGGCGGCCAACACCCGCACCGGTTCGGGGATGTCGGTCTCCTGTTGCCCCAGCGGCCCCCACCGGTCGATCTGCTTGCTCCAGGCATCCTGGGTGCCGGTTGAGTAGCCCAGCGCCTTGGCCACGTCTCGCACCGCTGAACGGGCCCGATAGGTGATCACGTTGGCGACCTGGGCCGCGCAGTCGCGACCGTATCGCTGGTAGACATACTGGATGGCTTCCTCGCGGCGGTCGGACTCGATGTCCAGGTCGATGTCGGGGTAGCCGTCTCGATCCGGGGCGAGGAACCGTTCGAAGAGCAGGTCCATCCCTACCGCGTCGACGTTTGTGATGCCCAACGCGTAGCAGACCGCGGAGTTGGCCGCCGAGCCCCGGCCCTGGCAAAGGATGTCAGCCCGCCGACAGAACGCCACGATGTCGTGGACGATGAGGAAGTAGCCCGGAAAGTTCTTCTCTTCGATGACGGCCAGCTCGTGTTCAATCTGGTGATAGGCGCCGGGACGCTCGTCGTAACTGCCATAGCGAGTGGCCGCGCCGAGCCAGGTGAGCTCGCGCAGCCAGCTGACCTCGGTGTGGCTGGTGGGGACGTTGAACAGCGGCAGGTCTGGCGCCACCAGATGCAGGTCGAAAGCGCACTCCCGGCCTAGCGCGGCAGCCCGCTCGACAGCCCCGGGCCAGCGAGCGAACCGGTCGGCCATCTCTTCACCGGAGCGCAGGTGCGCCGTTGCGGCGACAGGCAGCCAGCCGTCCATCTCGTCCAGGCTGCGCCGCGCCCGGATCGCGGCCATTGCGGTAGCCAGCCGGTGCCGGGAAGGGCTGGCGTAGTGCGCGGCGGTGGTAGCGACAGTGTTCACGCCGTGCGCTGCGGCCAGCGCGGCGAGGGCGTCGTTGCGTTCGGTGTCGTCGGCCAGGCCGTGGGTGGTGAGCTCGACGGCGACGTGTTCCGGGCCGAACAGCTCGACCAGGCGGCGTAGCTGCGCCGCGGCGGCAGCCCGCCCCTCGCGCTCCAGTGCGCGGCGCACTGCCCCCTTGCGGCACCCGGTGAGCACCACCCAGTGCCCGCCCGCGGCGGCTGCCACCGCGTCTGGGTCATAAACCGGTTTGCCCTTTTCGCGACCACGGATCTGGGCATCACTGATCACCCGGGACAGCCTGCGGTAACCCTCGGGATCGCGCGCCAGCACAAGCAGGTGTTCACCTTCCGGGTCAGGTATCCCGTTCTGTGGTGCGGTGAGGCCGAGACTGAGCTCGGCCCCGAAGATCGTTTTGACGCCCAGCTCGCGTGCCGCCTCGGCGAAACGCACCACTCCGTACATCCCATCGTGATCAGTGATCGCGATCGCGTCCAAGCCCAGCCGCGCCGCCTCCTCAACCAGCTCCTCGGGATGGCTGGCACCGTCCAGAAAGCTGAAGTTGGAGTGGCAGTGCAGTTCGGCGTAGGAAATGCGCGGCTGGTTCTGAGCCAGCGGTAACGGCGGCGGCTCGTAGCGATCCCGGTGACGTGTCCAGGCGGGGCTGTCCCCACCGTCGCCGGGATGCTGCTCGTCGCGGTGCCCTGATCCGGAATCGGCGGCGCGTCCGGACAGTGCCCGCTCCAGGTCCGCCCATCGCACCGGCGGGTTGTTCCAGCCCATGATGTGGATTTAGAAGGGTGGCGGATCGTCGCCGGGCGGGGGGTGGAAGTCGGGTCGGTAGTCGTGGGGATGGCTGGTATAGATGTGTCCGGTGGGGGTGGTGAAGGTGATCCGGTCGTCGGGGTATTGGTCGACGGTCCAGCCGGGGGCGAAGGTCTTGAGTCGGTGATCGTGGCGGCAGCCGGCCCACAGGTTGTGCTGGCAGGTAGTGCCACCGTCGTCCCAGGCGATGGTGTGATCCAGATCGGCGGTGGCTGCACGTTGCCGACAGATCGGGTTACGGCAGTACACATCGCGGGCGCGGACGAAGTCGGCCAGTCCGGTCGGCGGGGTGTAGGTGGTGCGGCCGTGGTCGAGCAGGGCGCCTGAGACCGGGTCAGTCAACAACCGCCGCCAGGTTCCCTCGACAGCGATCTCGCGAGCGAGATCCGCAGGGATGGGTCCGTAGCCGACCAGCTCTGCGGGCTGGTCGTCCAAGCCGAGCAGCATAGTGATCGGCACGATCACCGACACCAGCGGCTTGCCCGGCCCAGCGCCCTGACCCTGAGATGCGGCGCAGCGGTGGCCACCCCGGTCCGGCCCAGCGGCACTGGTGACCTGCAGGCCACTCTCAGCGGCTACGCACTCGGTGCTGGAGAGATCGGTGTCAACTGGCGCGGGGTCGGCAGACGCGAGGTCGGCGGTGGGATCGCCGGCACAGCCGCAGTCAGGGTCGACGCAGAAGCCGGTGGCCGCACAGCGCCGCCCGGTAAGCAACTCCACAAGCAGGTCAGCACGCCGGGCGTCCATCCCTCGCGGATCCTCACCACCTAGCCCACGGGCCAGGTCACACAGCCGCTCGTAGGCGGCGGTGGCATCCGGGGCGGAAATCAATGCCCACAGCGACGCCATGCCCTCCTCATCGGGACAGACCACCACCCGTCGCTCCTGGCGACGTTGCTGGTGACGCTCGGCTGCCCCCTGAGGGTCCAGCGCCAGCACCGCCCGAGCCAGCGCGGCCCGTAACTGGGCGATCGTCTGCGTCCCCGCGCGGGGCAACACCCGCGCCTCCAGCGTGCC
>JALZDU010000119.1 GCA_030862405.1 Actinomycetota bacterium
GGGTAAGGGCGGGCGCGGTCGGACTGCCTGCCGACGAGTACCGCGCGCAGGACGTGGTGCCCTCGGGCTGGACCGGGATGAGCGACGTCGAGGTCGGGCCGTCGGTGCTCGACGAGCTCTACAAGGCGGGAGTCGCCGACCTCACCGAGCACCCCGAGGTTGCTGACTTGCCGTGCAACACCGGCTTGCGGCTGCTTGCCGGAACCGCGACGGCGCTGGGCCGGATCACCGCCGACAAACGGGTCCGGCTGGTCCGGGGGGACCGTGAGGTGTTCGGGCTGCGCGGCCGTTCAGCCGAGCAGCGCGTTGCGCTGGATCTCCTGCTCGATCCGGGGGTGGGCATCGTGTCACTGGGCGGCCGGGCAGGGACCGGCAAGTCGGCGCTCGCGCTGTGCGCCGGTCTGGATGCTGTGATGGAGCGCGGCGCGCACCGCCGGGTCGTGGTCTTCCGCCCGCTCTACGCTGTCGGCGGTCAGGAGCTGGGCTATCTTCCGGGCAATGAGAACGAGAAGATGCAGCCCTGGGCGCAGGCGGTGTTCGACACCCTCGGTGCGGTCGCCTCGCAAGAGGTGATCGACGAAGTGATCGACCGCGGCATGCTGGAGGTGCTGCCGTTGACTCACATCCGGGGCCGGTCCCTGCACGACAGCTTCGTGATCGTCGACGAGGCCCAATCCCTGGAGCGCAACGTTTTGCTCACGGTGCTGTCCCGGCTGGGCACCGGGTCGCGGGTGGTGCTCACCCACGACGTCGCGCAGCGAGACAACCTGCGGGTGGGCCGCCACGATGGAGTCGCCGCGGTGATCGAGAAGTTGAAGGGGCACCCGCTGTTCGCTCATGTCACCCTCACCCGATCGGAGCGCTCACCGATCGCGGCCTTGGTTACCGAGATGCTAGAGGACTACGCGCACTGACTGCCGCCAAGGACACTGGCGCCTCTTCAAGAGCTACCAACCCGCGTGCGGGGTGCCTTGCAGAGCCGCCAACCTCAGGCCCCCGGGCGACACCCGGGCCCCGCTGCGTAGGGGTGCCCCGAACTGGTCGAGGGCGTCCAGAACCTGTTGGAAGCAGCGCGCCGCTTTGTCGTAGCATCGGTGCAGCCGGTGCACGGTGCCGAGTTTGCGCAGCGTCGAGACCTCGCTGTGGCGGTCGGCCAAGTCGCGCAGGTAGGCCAGGGCGTGCTCCAGGCGGGGTAACGCTTCGTCGAAGTGGCCGGGTTGTGGACCGGCACCCTTGCGCCAGGTGGCGACGGTGTGGCCGCGGTGGCCACCGGTGGCGCCGCACGCGGTGAGAGTCTGCTGGAAGCCTTCCAGCGCCTCATCGAGGCGATGCTGCAGCCGGGACAGCTCGCCCAGACCGTCCAGCGCCATCCTCTCCCGGCCGCCACTGGCCGCTCGCCGGGCGCCGGCGAGCATGCGCTCGCAGACGTGCCGCCAGTCGTCGTAGTACTCGCGGATGAGGAAAAATCTGGCGAGCCGGACGCCCAACGCCCAGCCGAGCTGATCCGCGTTAACCGAGTAAGCCTGATCGACGGCGCCCAGCAGCGCCGCCCATTCGGCCTCGAACCAGCCGGAAGGGTCGGCGACCACCGAGCTGACCACTGACTCGTCCGGTCGCCAGCAGGCCCCGGGTTCGAAGGTCACGGCAAAGGTGGAACTTGCCATGCAACGGCTGGCTTCCTCCGCCAAAGCCAACCAGCCCCCGAAGGCCCGATCCAACGCGGCAAGCCGGTCGGCCTCGGTTTCCTCGGCGGCGACCACTTCCCGGGCGTAGGCCCGAAGCAGATCGTGGAAGCGGTAACGCAGCGCTCCGGCGGCATCGCGCCCGGCCACATCGAGTAGCTGCATGTCGACCAGGGTGTCGACGAGTTCCTCGGCCTGGGCCTGTGGAATGTCCAGCAACGCTGCGGTGACCCAGGGCGTGAAGTCGCGGATTTCCAGCAGTCCCAGCCTGCGGAACGCGCGCCGGGCCGTCGCATCCAGGCTTTCGTAGCTCAGCGCCAGACTGGCCCGCACCTCCAGATCTCCCAGTCGCAGCTGGTCAAGCCGATGGTGTTCATCGGCCAGGTCAGCCTCGAGGCGGTCCAACCGCCAGTGCGGTCGAGCGTCCAGCCGCGCTCCGGCGATCCGGACGGCCAACGGCAGGTATCCGCACAGGCGCACGATCTCTCTGGCTGCTCCAGGTTCGGCCGCCACTCGCAGCGGTCCAGCAACCCGGGCCAGCAGTTCGACGGCCTGATCGGGTTCGAGAATGTCCAGGTCTACCAGCCGAGAGCCGTTCAGGCCGGCCAAGCGCGTCCGGCTGGTGATGAGCACCGCACAACCGGGAGTACCTGGCAGCAACGGTCGCAGCTGAGCCTCGCATGCCGCATCGTCCAGCACGATGAGCAGCCGCCGGTCGGCCAACCGGCTGCGGTACAAGGCGGCACGTTCCTCGACATCGTCCGGAATCGCTGCGCGATCCACCCCGAGCGAACGGAGGAAACGGGCCAGCACGTCCACCGGTGCCAGTGGGCGGGCCTGCACACCACGAAGGTTCACAAACAGCTGCCCGTCGGGGTAGTGCACCCGTAGCCGGTGCGCGGCGTGTACCGCCAGGGTCGTCTTCCCGACCCCGGCCTTGCCGGTGATGGCAACGAGCACCGCTCCGCGCCGATCCGCTGCGGCGGCCAGATGCTTGACCGTGGCGAGCTGGGCTTTACGCCCGGTGAAGTCGGGGATATCGGCGGGCAGCTGTGCCGGGGTGAGGGCGGGTGTCGTTGGGGCCTCCAAGACCGGATCCCCGGTCAAAATCGCGTGCTCCAGACGTTGCAGCTCGTTACCGGGCTCCAACCCGAGCTGCTCGACCAGCGCGCCTCGGGTGCGGTGATAGACCTCCAGCGCCTCGGCTTGCCGGCCTGCCTGGTACAGCGCGGTCATCAGCAGTCCCTGCAGCTGTTCCCGCATCGGGTGGCGCGCAGCCAACTCGACGAGTTCCGGAATGATCGCATTGGCATTGCCGCAGGCCAGCTCGGCGGCATAGAGGTGGGCAAGGCCCGTCAGCCGGCGCTCGGCCAGCCGGTCTGCCTCGGCACGCAGCAGCGGCAGATCGGTGGCATCACTGAAGGGTTCGCCGCGCCAAAGTCCAAGTGCCATGCGCAGCAGTGCAACAGCTCGATCCGGCTCACTGGCGGCGATGCCCTCGGCGAGCGCTGACTCGAATCGCTCGGCATCAAGCTCGCCGGGGTGTACCTGCAGTGTGTACCCACCGTGCTCGAAGCGGATCCGCGTCGAATCGTCTAGGATTCGCCGCAACCGATGCACATGCAGCTGTAGCTTCTTGGTCGCGCGCGGGTCTCGTTGGCCGGCCCAGAGCGCATCCACCAGAACGTCCACCGGCACCGGCGTGTTGGCCCGGGTGAGCAGGATCCCGAGCACTGTACGAGACATCGGCGCGGACAGCCGTGCCGGCTGCCCATCGTGTCGAACCCGCAGCGGGCCGAGCACCTCGAAGTCCATTCTCACCCCCAACCAGATTGGCACCGAGTGTAGCCACATGATGCCGTCTAGTAACCGGGTGTTCCCTCGATCGGTGTGCAGGACCGGCTCACTGACCACACGCGCCCCTTACGGTCACGCCCCGCATGTGACGAGCCACCGTCCGTGGACGCCGGCAAGCGAAAGGAAAGTAGTGGGAAAGCGGTGGAACCTAGCGTAGTCACCGCAACGCAGCGGTCCCAATCCCAGGGAGACGGTCGAGCGGGGGACCTGGGATTTCTTCCACGAGATAATAGAGAGGGGCATTCCAGTATGTCTTGGACCTCCGCACGCGTGGCCGGTTCGCTGCTGGCTGCGGCCACGGCCACACTTGCCATGGCGGTGCCGGCAAGCGCGGACGCGCCTACACCACACAAAAAGGGTCCCGGGGTGGGAGCTTCCAACACGGTAGCGTGTGGCATTAGCTATCCGGACAAGGACCACCATGGTTGGACGAATTTCCCGGCCAATACCGTTACCCTGCGCAGTGGTCCCAGCAATGGCTGCATGCAGACAGGCCAGGGGTTGCACGACCAGCGCGCAGATTACCTCTGCTACACCCCCGGAGACGGTGGTACGTGGACTTTCGTGCGCAACACATCCACTGGAGCCCAGGGCTGGGTTCGGGACGACCAGCTACCCCACTATGGCAGTGACGTGGTATGTGAAGACAATCCGCCACCAGCGACTGTCAGAGGATGACACAGTGTAGGACGAGGGGCCGTCCCGCACCCTAAAGTGGTGCGCGGACGGCCTTTCGCGAAGCAGAATCCACTACCTGAAAATGCATTGTCACGCGTCGATGGTGTCGGCGCCGACCCTGCCGAGGTTCCCCCGTCAGAAAGCGACGACGAGGCCGAGCTCGCCGGGATTGGTGGCGCCAGTCAGCAGCGCCACCAGCACTGCACCTTGGTGCCGCGAGACCGAGTCGCCGCTACCTCCGCCGACCTCGCTACCACATCGCGCAGCAACATCTTGTGAGACTGACACATGGATGGTTGTCGCTGTGTCAGGCCGCCCGGTGACAGCTACAAGCATCCATGTGGCGAGGTGGGGGTGGGGTGGGTCATGGTCAGGACGTCTAGGGCTTCGTCTAGTTGAGTGGTGGTGAGGGTGCCGTTGTCGACGTGGCCGCGCGCTAGCACCACGTCGCGGATGGTGCGCCGCTCCTGCAGCGCCTGCTTGGCGATCGAGGCGGCCTCCTCGTAGCCGAGGTAACGGTTGAGCGGAGTCACGATGGCGGGGGACGACTCGGCGTACTCGCGGCAGCGCTCGACATCGACCTCGGCACCCTCGACGACCTTGTCGGCAAGCAACCGGGCTGCGGCGGTGAGCAGCCGGGCCGACTCCAGCAGGTTGCGCGCCATCACCGGCATCATCACGTTGAGCTCGAAGTTGCCCTGTGAGCCGGAGAACGCCACGCACGCGTCGTTGCCGATCACCTGTGCAGCGACCATCATGGTCGCCTCACAGATCACCGGGTTGACCTTGCCTGGCATGATCGATGAGCCGGGCTGCAGGTCAGGTAGGCGGAGCTCAGCCAGGCCGGTACGCGGACCGGAGCCCAGCCACCGGATGTCGTTGGCGATCTTGAACAGCGAGACGGCGGCGGTACGCAGTGCGCCGGAGCACTCGACCAGCCCGTCCCGGGCGCCCTGCGCCTCGATGTGATCACGGGCCTCGGTGAGCACGTCCAGGCCAGTGGAACGGCGCAGCTGCTCGACGACGGCCGCACCGAAGCCCGCCGGGGTGTTGAGCCCGGTGCCCACCGCGGTGCCGCCGATGGGCAGCTCGCCCAGCCGGGGCAGGCAGCTCGCCAGCCGCTCGGCGCCGTGCCGAGCCTGGGTTGCCCAGCCGCCAGCCTCTTGGCCGAGGGTGATCGGCACCGCGTCCATCAGGTGTGTGCGGCCCGCTTTGACCACATCGCCCCAGTCCTGCGACTTGCGGGTCAGAGCCGATGCCAGGTGCACCAGCGCGGGTATCACGTGATGCGCGACGGCCTCAGCAGCGGCGAGGTGGATCGTGGTGGGGAACACGTCGTTGGAGGACTGCGACGCGTTCACGTGATCATTGGGGTGCACGTCGATCCCGGCGGCCCGGCTCGCCAGCGTGGCGATCACCTCATTGGCGTTCATGTTAGAGCTGGTGCCCGAGCCGGTCTGGAACACGTCAACGGGGAAGTGGGAGTCATGCTCGCCGGCCGCGACCTCGTCGGCGGCCGACGCGATTGTCTCGGCGAGTGTGGTGTCAAGGATCCCGAGCTGTCCGTTCACCCGCGCACAAGCGGCCTTGACCAGGCCAAGAGCCCGGATCTGGGACCGTTCCAGACCGCGTCCGGAGATCGGGAAGTTGGCGACGGCGCGCTGGGTCTGCGCGCGGTACAGCGCATCGGCCGGCACCGCAATCTCGCCCATGGTGTCGCGTTCTATCCGGTACCGCTGCTCGGTGGTGCCTTTGGTCATACCGGCAGTGTGAGGCTCCCGTCGACTAGCTCTCGATCGGGGGAAGCTGGTCGAAGTCCACCGAGGCGTACGCGCGCAGCTTGGCCAGTCGGTGGACGCTGTCGATCATCCGCACGGTGCCGGACTTGGAGCGCATCACGATGGACTGCGTGCTGCACCCGCCTGCGCGGTAGGTCACCCCGCGCAGCAGCTCCCCGTCGGTGATCCCGGTCGCGCAGAAGAACACGTTGTCCCCGCGGACCAAGTCCTCGGTGGTGAGAATCCGGTCGAGGTCATGCCCGGCGTCCAGCGCCGCCTGGCGCTCGGCGTCGTCTCGGGGCCGCAGCCGGCCCTGGATCGCGCCCCCCATGCAGCGCAGCGCGGCCGCGCTGATGATCCCCTCCGGGGTGCCGCCGATGCCCATCAGCAGGTCCACGCCGGTGTCCGGGCGAGCCGCCGCGATCGCGCCGGCGACGTCCCCATCGGTGATGAACGTGATCCGGGCACCGGCCTCGCGGACTTGGCGTGCCAGGTCGTCATGCCGCGGCCGTTCCAGGATGCACACGGTGATGTCGGAGACGCCCAACCCCTTGGCTTTGGCGACCCGCTTGATGTTCTCCGCCACCGGTACCGAAATGTCGATAACTTCGGCCGCCTCCGGCCCGGTAGCGATCTTCTCCATGTAGAACACGGCGGAGGGATCGAACATCGTGCCCCGCTCGGACACTGCAAGCACTGCCAGAGCGTTGGGCATGCCCTTGCTCATCAGCGTGGTGCCGTCGATCGGATCGACCGCGACATCGCACTCCGGGCCCTGCCCGTTGCCGACCTCCTCGCCGTTGAACAGCATCGGCGCTTCGTCTTTCTCGCCCTCGCCGATGACCACGACGCCGCGCATCGACACCGAGCCGACCAGCTTGCGCATCGCGTCAACTGCTGCCTGGTCACCACCGTTTTTGTCACCGCGGCCGACCCAGCGGCTGGCGGCCATCGCCGCAGCCTCGGTGACTCGCACCAGTTCCATGGCGAGGTTGCGGTCAGGTTCCTCGCGCTGGGGGTTCTGACGAGGAGTCGACAAAGTACTCATGGGCCCTCCCGGAGTTGACTGCGCAACACTGCGATCCTGCCATCAGGACCGGGATTCGGGCTCCGTCGATGGTGGTGCGTCACGCTGCTCGCGAGCAGTGATCACGGACTCGATTCGCTCCCGGGCACCGGCGAGGTGCCGCTCACACACTGCGGCGAGTTGCTGGCCGCGCTCCCACAGCGCCAGGGAGTCCTCCAACGTCAGCCCGCCTGCCTCCAGGGCGCGCACCACTTCAGTCAGTTCGTCCCGGGCGGCTTCGTACCCCAGCATGGCTGGATCGTCCGTGCGGCTCACCGGGTCATCATCGGCCACCGGTCACCACCGCGTGCAGGGCCCCATCGGACAGCCGCACCCTCAGTCCGGTGCCCTTGGGCGCGCCGGCCACCGACCGCAGCACGTGACCTTGCACTGGCCCATCTACCCGCTGGACGACTGCGTAGCCCCGGGCGAGGGTGGCTGCCGGTCCTAGGGTGGTCAGGCGGGCAACAGTGTGCTCAAGCCGCTCCTGGGCGGTTCTTACCCCACCGAGTACGGCTCGGTCCGCCTGAACACGCAGGTCAGTCACAAGCCGGCCGCGCTCGTCCAGCGGACGCGTCGGGTTGGCCAACACCGGACGGCTGCGCAGTGCGTCAAGTAGCTGCCGCTCCCGGTCCACCCAGCCATGGAGGGCACGCCGACAGCGGTCGCGCAGCTGTCCTAGTCGAGTGGATTCCTCAGTGACGTCGGGCACTACGCATTTGCCGGCATCTGTCGGCGTGGAGCAGCGCTTGTCCGCCACGTGGTCCACCAGCGGAGTGTCCGGCTCGTGGCCGATCGCGGAGACCACGGGGGTTCGGCAGCCCGATACTGCGCGGCACAGTGCCTCATCGGAGAACGGCAGCAGGTCCTCCACGCTACCGCCGCCTCGAGCCAGCACGATGACGTCCACCGCGGGGTCTGCGTCGAGCACAGTGAGCGCGTCGATGATCTGGCCAACCGCGAGCGGCCCCTGCACCGCCACGTTCTGCACTCTGAAATGCACAGCGGGCCAGCGGGCGGTGGCGTTGCTGAGCACGTCGCGCTCGGCGGCGCTGGCCCGGCCAGTGATCAGCCCGATGCAACCGGGCAGCAACGGGAGCCGGCGTTTGCGGCGCGGATCGAACAAGCCTTCGGCGTCGAGCAACCGCCGGAGCCGCTCGATGCGGGCCAGCAGCTCGCCGATGCCGACTGCGCGGATCTCGTCGACTCGCAAGCTCAGCGTGCCACGGCCGAGGTGCACCGACGGCCTGCCGTGCACCACGACGCGGCTGCCCTCGGCCAGTGGTGGCTGCCTGTCACGTACCAGCGCAACCGGGCAGGTGAGGGTCAACGAGACATCGGCGACCGGATCGCGCAGGGTGAGAAACGCTGTGCCGGTACCTGCCCTGGCTGATACCTGGGTGACCTGCCCTTCGACCCAGACCGCGCCCAGTCGGTCAATCCACGCCGCGATCTTGCGGGCCACCGTGCGAACCGGCCAGGGCGCTTCCGGTGTGGTGGCCGGATCCGTCACAGGCATCTGGTCATCGCGAGCGGACCGTGGAGATCCGGTTGGACAGCATGGTGACGAATGCCGCGCGGTCCTGGTGCGCGTGCTCGTACTCCAGCAGTTCGGTCAGCTCGGGTAGCGACAGCGTTCGCAGCTTGGCGCGTAGCTGGGCTATCGACATGTCGTCGTAGCGTGGTAACACCGGTGGCGGCCCGCTCGCGGACCGGGCCATGCTGGCGTCTGTGAATTCGGCGGGTGCGGCGTTCCTGGGTTTGGGCGGGGGCCCAGTTGCCATGGCGCGCGCGACATCGGCCTCGTCAATCTCGCCGGACGCTTTCGCTGCGGTGCCGTGTCCCGTGCCGGAACCGGGGGCTGCCGCGGTGGGCACTGCGCCGTCGGGGGTCTCACCGGACTCGCGCGCAGGCCCTATGGTGCCGTTTCTGGTGCCCGGTTCGTCGTCTTCATCGAACCGGGCCCACGGTGGAGCCTCTTCCACCGGCTGGAACATCGCGAATACCTCGTCACCCTTGATGGCCAGTTCGGTGACCCGCTGCTGCACCCGCATCGCGGCCTGCACGGCGCGGCTGGCCGCGGTGACAGGTAGTTCACTGAGCTGCTCGGGGAGCTTGTGGGCCTGTTCCACGGCGGTGACCGCCAGACCCATTGCGATCCGCACTGGCCACGGCAAGGTGCTCATGGTAGCTAGGGTAGAGGCATGACCAAGCGTGTGCTGCTGGCCAAGCCCCGCGGGTACTGTGCCGGGGTCGACCGCGCGGTGGTCACCGTCGAGAAGGCTCTCGAGGCGCACGGGCCGCCGGTGTACGTGCGCAAGCAGATCGTGCACAACCGGCACGTTGTGGAGACGTTGCAGGACCGCGGGGTGATCTTCGTCGATGAGGCCGACGAGGTGCCTGCAGCTGCAATCGTGGTGTTCTCCGCGCACGGAGTGGCCCCAGCGGTGCACGAGCAAGCCGCTGCGCGAGGCCTGCGCACCATCGACGCCACCTGCCCGCTGGTGACCAAGGTGCACCAGGAGGCCAAGCGGTTCGCCCGCAACGGTTACGACATCCTGCTGATCGGTCACGAAGGCCACGAGGAGGTCGAGGGCACCGCCGGTGAGGCGCCCCTGCAGATCCAACTCGTGGACGGCCCTGACGCGGTGGATTCGGTAACCGTGCGCGATCCATCCCGGGTGGTGTGGCTGTCTCAGACCACCCTGTCGGTAGACGAGACCATGCAGACGGTGGCTGCGCTCAAGAAGCGCTTTCCAGAGCTGGCCGATCCCCCCAGCGACGACATCTGCTACGCCACGCAGAACCGGCAGGTGGCGGTGAAGGCGATGGCGGCCGACTGCGATCTGGTCCTGGTCATAGGGTCGCGGAATTCCTCCAACTCGGTGCGGTTGGTCGAGGTTGCGCTGGCCACCGGTGCCCGGGCGGCCTACCTGGTCGACTATGCACGGGAGATCGACTCGTCCTGGCTGCAGGGCGTGAACACCGTCGGCGTCACCAGTGGCGCTTCGGTGCCCGAAGTCCTGGTCCGCGGTGTAGTGGACTTCCTTGCCGAGCATGGATACACCGACGTGCAGGAGATCACCACTGCAGAGGAGAAGCTGGTGTTCTCGCTGCCGCGGGAACTCAAGCGCTCGATCTCAGCATCGCCCTAACCGGCGCCGGTTACCACTCAGGTGCTGCGGCGCACACTCGGTCGTCGCTGAGTGACCAGCCGGAATGCGCCAATAGCTAGGACGAGCCCGGTGGTGATCGCCATGGTCGGAAAGCCGTTGATCAGGGGAGTGCCGACGGCGAGCGCGGTCGCCATCATCCCCCCGCCGGTCGGCAACGAGCCGGCCGCCAAAACAACACCGGGTACCGCAATCGCCAGGATGAGCGGAGGCTGCACCATCGGGCCGAACAGACCCTTGCGCTGTACCACCACCACCGCCAGGAGGCAGCCGACGAAATAGCAAGCCTGGAACACGATGCCCAGCCGGTTGAGCCGTTCGACATCGGCGAACACGCCCACCGCGGTCAGTCCCAACGCGGACAGGACAGCAGCCCACCAGGGCGCCCCGGGGCGGTCGGGCAGCAGCGAACACTCGTCCCAACGCCGGCCCCGGGGGGCGCTTCGGGCCTGGGTTGTCGTCACTCGTTCACGGTAGACTGCTCCGGTTCCTCGTCCTGCTCCTGGTGCAGCACCTCGCTGACCCATCTCCAGTCCTCGCCGTGGCCCTGCGGCTTGTGGCGTCCAGGATCCAGCGCGATGAGCGAGTCCGCCGCGGACGCGACGAGCTCCACCGCTTGCACGGTGCGGGGGCTGCGTTCGACCTGCTCAGGCGGGTCGAGCTGCTCGGAGACCACGTCCAGCTCGCCGAAGCGGCGGGCGGTGACGAGTACTCGTGACTCCAGCGAACTGACTGTGCGGTTGTAGGCGTCGACCGCGCCGCCGAGCTGCTTGCCCAGGCGTGCCACGTGGCCGCCCATCGTGGCCAGCCGGGAGTGCAGTTCCCGGCCCAGGTCGTGGACCTGTGCCGTGTTGCGCGCCAGCGCCTCCTGTCGCCAGGTGTAGGCCACCGTGCGCAGCAGCGCGATCAGCGTGGTCGGGGTCGCGATTACCACGTTGCGCTCAAAAGCGTGCTCGAGCAGGGCCGGGTCGGACTGTAGCGCCGCCTCCAGGAAGGGGTCGCCTGGCACGAACAGCACCACGAACTCCGGGCTGGCGTCGAAGCGCTGCCAGTAGGACTTGTGCGCCAGCGAATCGACGTGTGTGCGCAAGTGGCGAGCGTGCGCGGCGAGCCGGTCGATCCGGCGGTCGGGGTCGGTCGCATCGACGGCCTCCAGGTAGGCCCCGAAGGGCACCTTGGCGTCCAGCACGATGTGCTTGCCACCGGCAAGGTGTACAACCAGGTCGGGGCGCACCACGGCGTCGTCGTCGCCGCTCGCGTCGGTGGCAGTGACCTGCCGAGAGAAGTCGCAGTGCTCCACCATGCCGGCCAGCTGCACGACCCGCTCCAGCTGCAGCTCCCCCCACCGACCGCGCACCTGCGGAGCACGTAGCGCGGTGACCAATTGCCTGGTCTCGCCCTGGAGTTGCTCGGAAGTGCGATGCATTGCCCCTACCTGCTCGCGCAGCCCGGCGTAGGCGGCCTCGCGCTCCTTTTCCACCGTGCGTAGCTGGCCGTCGAGCCGGTGCAGGGTTTGGGTGACCGGACCGAGGAGCCCCTCGATAGCCTGCTGCCGCTGGGCGGCGTCGCCGTCGGACTTTGCCGACAGGGCTGCTGTCACCTGCGCCAGCCGTGCCTCGGCGAGCTGGACGAATGCCTCGTTGTTGCGCGATAGCGCCTCGGCGGACAGTGCCTGGAAGCTGTCCTTGAGTTCGGCTTCGCGGCGAGTCAGCAGTTGTTCCCGGTCCGCCGTGGCGGACCGTTCGGCGTCCAGGGCAGCGCGGACACCGGCCAGCTCGGCCTGCGTCGCCGAGACCCGCTCACCGGCCTCCTCGGCACGCCTGCGGAACTGCTCGGCCCGGGCCGACTCGGTGTCCCTGGCCGCGGCGGCACTCTCACTGTCACGGCGAATCGCCGCGAGTTCGGCCTCGATGGCCGCCCTGGCGGCATCCGCGGTCCGGCCGGCCTCGGCCACCGCGGCACGGCGGCCCGCGGCGGCCAGCAGCCAGCTGATCAGCGCACCGACCGCGAGGCCAGCGACCAGGGCGATGAGCACTGAGTAATCCACGCGTCACAGCCTGCAACAGGCCTCTGACAGAATCGGCAAGGCGCGCCGCCCGAGGCCCATTGCCCGCGGCTCAGCGGGACTCGTGGGCGAGCAGCCACCGCTTGGCGGGTAGGCCCCAGCGGAAACCGCCCAGCGAGCCGTCGCTGCGCAGCACCCGGTGACACGGGATGAAAAGCGCCGCAGGGTTGCGGGCGCACGCGGCGGCAGCCGCGCGCACTGCATGCGGTCGGCCGGACTTGGCGGCTAGTTCGGTGTAGCTCATCGGGGCGCCTGCCGGGACCGCGCGTAGCACCTGCCAAGCCTGCTCGAAGAACTCACCCCCGCGTTGCCGTACCGGCACGTCGCAGATCGCGGTGAGGCCTCCTCGGTGGTAGGCGGTCACCGCGGTGCTCACCGCTCCCAGGTCCGTGCGGGGGACCACGGAGGCCGGCCGCAACCCGGGCGCTATCAGCGGCAGCAGGTCATCTACCTGCGCTGTCCAACCTGCCGCGAGCACCGCGCCGCCGGTGTCGACGACGGCCGTGAAGGGGCCGATCGGAGTGTCCATAGTGCAAGTGAAGGAGGTCATGCCGTGCGCTCCGTTCTTCGTGGTCGGGTGGCGGCCGCCCGCCACAGGTGCATCCCGGCGTACGAACGCCAAGGTCGCCAGCGCCGGGACCGCCGCCGCAACTCGCCGGCATCACAAGCCAGGCCCAACGCGGCCGCGCCGTGCCGGATCGCGAGATCGGTGTCCAGCAGCACGTCAGTGGCACCCAGCACCCGCAGCGCCACGTAACCGGACGTCCACGGGCCGATCCCTGGGATCGCCTCGAGTTCTATCCGGAGTTCTTCGGGATCGCGGCCTGGGTCGACCACGAGATCACCGGCGGCCAGCGCCGCCGCGGCTGCCCGGACGGTCTCAATCCGGCGGCGTGGACCGGTGAGCACCTCGGCGGCGTGCTCAGCGATCGCGGCCGGTGCGGGGAACAGCCGGGAAACGGTGTCCTCGCTGCCCAGCATCAGCTCGAGCGGCACTGGTTCGCCCAATGCCGTGGCCAGCCGGGCCGCGGCAGTCCGCGCGGAGGCCACTGTTACCTGTTGTCCGAGCACGGCGCGCAGCACCGTCTCGGCGCCGTCAACGGTGCCGGGCATCCGGATACCGGGTCGCCCAGTCACCGCGGTAGCCAGCGCCGGGTCGGCCCTGAGGACCTCATCCACGGCGCACGGGTCGGCGTCGGCGTCGAGCAACCTGCGCAGGCGACTCACCGCCACCGGCAGATCCCGCAGGTCGGCTAGCCGCAGGGTGCACTCCCAGTGTGAGGGCGCCAGGCGGACCGCTGCCGCACCGAGCCCGTGCGGCAGTCGCAGCGTCCGGGCATAGCCGTGGTCGCCAGCACACTCAACGGCCGGGATGGCTCGGGCCGCGAGGAACTCCAGCAGGCCTGCGCCGTCCATCGGGAGCCGGAATGGTAGCCGCAGCGTCAGAGCGCCCGGCGTCGGGTGTGGGGTCGCATGCCGGCGAAGGTCGGTCGGGGTGGTGGCATAGACCGCCTGCAGCGCGTCATTGAACTGGCGCACCGAGGAGAATCCGGCCGCGAATGCGACGTCGGCCAGCGGCAACGTGGTGGTTTCGATGAGCACTCGTGCGGCCTGTGCCCGGTGCGCCTTGGCCAAAGCGAGCGCTCCGGCACCCAGCTCGGCCGTGAGTACCCGGTTGAGTTGACGCGTGGAGTAGCCCAGCCGGGCAGCTAACCCGGGCACTCCGTCGCGCTCGACCATGCCGTCGGCAATCAGCCGTACCGCCCTGGCCACCAGATCACCCCGCAGGTTCCACTCCGGCGAACCCGGCACGGCGTCGGGCAGGCAGCGGCGGCAGGCCCGGTAACCGGCGAGCTGGGCAGCTGCGGCGGTGGGTAGGAAGACGACGTTCTGAGGTTTGGGTGTCACCGCGGGGCAGGACGGCCGGCAGTAGATGCCGGTGGTCTGCACGGCGACGACGAAGCAGCCGTCGAACCGGGCGTCGCGCGAGGAGATGGCTCGATAGCAGCGGTCGTGGTCGATCAGCACGGTCTCGATCGTGCCAGCCCAACGGATCCGGTACTGGCGGGAATCAGACACCGACAGCGAGGCGGGTCGATGCTTCGCAGTTGGACCATTCGGCGGCACCGAAGCGACCTTGACGTCCCTAGTGTGCCGCCATGACATTGACTGGTAGCACACGGTGGCGAGCCGCGGTGCTAGCGGCCATCGCCGCAGTCTCACTCGCGCTGGCCGGCTGCAACGACGACTCGGCCACCGACCCAGCTCCGGGCAACACCGAGCAGCAGGACGGCGGTGGCGGCTACGTCTACTGACGGGTTGACGCTGGCGGGATGATCGGTTCAGTGGCCTAGAGACTCGGTGACCTAGACTTGACGTCCCGTGAGCCTCACCCTCGGCATCGTCGGGCTGCCCAACGTGGGCAAATCCACCCTGTTCAATGCGCTGACCCGCAATAATGTGCTCGTGGCGAACTATGCGTTCGCCACCATTGAGCCCAACGTCGGGGTGGTGCCGTTGCCCGACGAACGTCTCGAGCGGTTGGCTGAGATTTTCGGCAGCGCCAAGGTGGTGCCGGCGACGGTCTCGTTCGTCGACATCGCGGGGATCGTGGCTGGGGCCTGGCAGGGCGCCGGGCTGGGCAACAAGTTCCTCGCCAACATCCGCGAAGCCAACGCGATCTGCCAGGTTGTGCGCGTCTTCGATGACCCTGACGTGCTGCACGTCGGGTCCGTCGGGGGACGGATCGATCCCGCCGACGACATCGCCACCGTCGAGACCGAGTTGGTGCTGGCCGATCTGCAGACCGTGGATCGCGCATTGCCCAGGCTGGAGAAAGAGGCTCGGACCCATCCTCGGGAGCGGCGCGCCGCGTTGGCTGCCGCGCAGGCCGCCAGGGAAGTACTCGACGCTGGACGCACGCTGTTCGCCGCCCGCGGGGGGTTGGAGGTCAGCGCGCTTGCCGAGTTGAACCTGCTCACCCTCAAGCCGTTCGTGTATGTCTTCAATGCGGATGAAGGTGTGCTTACCGATCCGGAGCGCCAGGCGGAGCTGCGCAAGCTCGTCGCTCCTGCCGATGCGGTGTTCCTGGATGCCAAAGTGGAATCGGAACTGCTTGAACTGGACCCAGCGTCGGCCCGGGAATTACTGGATTCGATCGGGCAATCCGAACCGGGACTGCATGCGCTCGCCCGCGTCGGATTCCACACCCTGGGGTTGCAGACCTACCTCACGGCTGGGCCCAAGGAATCCAGGGCGTGGACGATCCGAGCCGGGGCGACCGCTCCCGAGGCCGCCGGGGTGATCCACAGTGACTTCCAGCGTGGGTTCATCAAGGCCGAGATCGTGTCCTACGACGATCTGATCGCGGCCGGGTCGATGGCGCAGGCCCGGGCCGTTGGGAAGGTGCGGATGGAGGGCAAGGACTACGTGATGGCCGACGGCGACGTAGTCGAGTTCCGCACCGGACTAACCTCTAGTTCTAACAAGTAGCTGCGCTCTGGGGTGCTGGGAGGGTTTGGCGGAGTCCTGGCTGTCGATGCT
Organism: Actinomycetota bacterium; assembly: GCA_030862405.1. Classification (GTDB taxonomy): domain Bacteria; phylum Actinomycetota; class Actinomycetes; order Mycobacteriales; family Pseudonocardiaceae. The sequence goes on from JALZDU010000119.1 coordinate 15,843, forward strand.
CACTGAGCTGCGCAACCGGGGACCGCGCGGCATGCTGATCTGCTGCTGTGACGGGCTGTCCGGCTCCCGGAGGCGATCATGACGGCCTTCCCTTCCCCTCTCTGGAGACACAAAAAATACGTTTGCTGACGGTGCCATAACCCGGTGATCGGGCTGGCCGGGCAATCCAACATCACTGGAATCTGGTAGGGCACCACCCCCCGCCGCTCTGACGGCGGTGCGCGCGGTGCTCGATGCCCGAGCCGGCGCCGCAAGACCTGAGATGTGCGCTTGTTGCTGGGTGGATTGGCGCGTTGCTACTGCGGCGCATTGGGCGTGCGCGCTGTGTGGAAGGCTCGACGTCAATCGTCGTCGGGCGGTGATCGACACGTTATGAGATCACCCTGCATTCCACCCGGCAGGAGTCGCCGGCGAACCTTCCAACACGGCCCAAG
>JALZDU010000122.1 GCA_030862405.1 Actinomycetota bacterium
GGCCTGCTGCCCGAGCGGGTTCGCGCCGCGGCGCTGGACGCCCACCCCCAGGTTGTGGTGGCCGAGCCGCTGGGTGCCGACCCTGCGGTCGCCGACGTCATACTGGACTGCTATGACGCTGCGGCCCAACCGCTCGCTCACTACCACAGCGCCTGAGCCGCCGGCCGGTGCAGCGTGCTGAGCTTCGACCAGCTCGTGCAGCGCGCCCGGTCGCTCGTCGCCGATGGCAACCGGGCCGTGCTGGGCATCACCGGCCCGCCGGGAGCGGGCAAGACCACTCTCGCTGAGCAGCTCATCCAGACGCTGGCACCCGCACCTCCGCCGACGCTCGCTGTGCGTCAGTGGATCGCACATGTGCCGATGGACGGCTTCCACCTCGCCGACAGCGAGCTGATCCGGCTGCGCCGCCGCGACCGCAAAGGCGCGCCCGACACCTTCGACGCTTCCGGTTATGCGGCGCTGCTGCGCCGCCTGCGCGAAGACAGCGACGAGGTGGTCTATGCCCCGAGCTTCCAACGCTCCCTCGAACAGCCCATCGCCGGCGCTATCCCGGTACCGCCGTGCACCCGATTGATCATCACAGAAGGCAACTACTTGCTGCTCCACGAGCACGGCTGGGGTCGCGTCCGGGCCCAGCTCGACGAGGTCTGGTACGTCGACCTCGACGCAGACGAGCGTGTGCGCCGGCTCATCGCTCGCCATGTCCGGTTCGGAAAGCAACCTGCCGCGGCGGCCGCCTGGGCGACCGGCACCGACGAACGCAACGCCGTCCTGATCAGCTCAACCAGATCCCACGCCGACCTCATCGTCCCTGCCACCCTGATGCGCTCGCTCACCGCCCCACCGTGACGTTGACCGTGATTCGGCTCCTAATGGCACGCAGCGAGGCGCCCAGAAACGCAATCCGGTTCCGAATGGCGGCCTCGAGGGGACAGCGTCATGCAGGGTTGCGTACTGCGGCGACTGCGTGCACTGCGTTGTGGATGTCTGCGGTGTCCACGTCGTGGTGGGTCACCGCGCGGACCGCATCGGGTCCCAGCGCGCCCATCCGCACCCCGTGCTCGGCCTCCAGCCGCTGGCAGAATCCAGGAGCATCCGCCAGACCGAACACCACGATGTTGGTCTCGACAGTGTCCGGGTCGAGCGTGATGCCGGGTAGCCCGGCCAACCCCGCGGCGAGAATCCGGGCATTGGCGTGATCGTCGGCGAGCCGGTCCACGTGGTGGTCCAGGGCCCACAGGCAGCCGGCCGCGACGATGCCGGCCTGGCGTAGCGCGCCACCCATCATCTGCTTGTAGCGCCAAGCCTCCTCGATCAGCTCAGTCGAGCCGGCCAGCACCGCGCCCACCGGCGCACCCAGGCCCTTGGTGAAGTCGATCCAGGCGGTGTCGAACCCGCGCGCCCACTCCGCGGCCGGCACCCCGGAGGCGACCACCGCATTCATCAGCCGAGCCCCGTCCAGGTGGACGCGCAGCCGGTGCCGCGCGGCGGTCTCCAGCACTGCGCGCAGCTGCGCCAGCGGCCATACCCGCCCGCCGGCCAGGTTGGTGGTCTGCTCCACGGATACCAGCCGCGAGCGCGGCTTATAGCGGTCCCCGGCCGGGAACAGCGCCGCCTCCAGGGCTGCAGCAGTGAACATGCCGGCCTCGCCAGGGACCGGGGCAAGCACCGTCCCCGACAGTGCGGACGGACCGCCCGCCTCGGCGACGATCGGGTGCGACGTCGGGTGTAGATGTACCGCGTCGCCGCCGGGCCGGATGTGCAGCCGCAACCCGATCGCGTTGCACATCGTGCCTGACGGCAGGAACACCGCGGCCGGCTTGCCCAGCAGCGTGGCGACCCGCTCGCACAGCATGTTGACGGTGGGATCCTCACCGCGCTGCTCGTCGCCCACCTCGGCAGCGGCCATCGCCGCCCGCATTTTCTCGACTGGTCGGGTCTGGGTGTCGGAGTACAAATTGATCAGCATCACCGGCGACGTTAGTCGAGTGCGGGAGCAGCCGTGGCAGCAAATTCAAGCGCCTGGTAGGCGATGCGGGTCTACTCCATGGGACGGCGGTGGTGAACCCGGCGGCGACGTGGTCGAGCACACCGGCGCCAGCGTCGGCGGAGATGGTCGAACAGGCGATTGCCAGGCAAGCCCTGGCAGCACAGCGGGCCCTGCGTCCTTTTCTCGAGGCGGTAATGCACTTACCGCTCCTGGGCGCGCGGCCCGCGGATGCCGACTTCTGGGCGGGCAACCCACAGGAGCCGGCCCTGCCCGGCTTTGTCGAGGCGCTGCAGCGATGGAGCCTCGATCGACTGGTTCGCCTACGGTCCGATGCATAGGCCCGCGCGTCAGGCAGCGGCAGCCTCGCTGAGCGGTGAGTTAGGCATCGGCTTTTCCGCGTGCCCCGACGCCAGCACGTACGTTACAGTGGTACTGTTACGACAGTATGACTGTCACGTCAGGAAGGCGGCTCGTGGCTGACGAGCTCACCATCGGGGAGCTGGCCGCGCGCACCGGGATCAGCGTGCGCACCATCCGCTTCTACGCCGGGATGGGCCTGATCCCGCCGCCGGCGGTACGCGGCCGGCTGGGGCTGTATGACGAGCGCCACGTCGCCCGTCTTGAGCTGGTCCGTGACCTGCAGGAGCTTGGTTTCACGCTGGCGGCGATCGAGGGCTACCTCGCACGGATCCCGCCGGACCGCTCTCCCGAAGACCTCGCGCTGCACCGCGCGCTGCTCGCCCCATGGCTGCCCGAGCAGCCCGAGACGGTGACTCGCGCCGAGCTCGACACCCAGGCTGGGCGCACCCTGGATGACGAGGAGCTCGCGCGGCTGGTCAAGCTGGGCATACTGCAGCCCGACAGGCCTGACACATGGACACTCAGCAGTTCGGACATGCTGAACTATGGGCTTAGCCTCTTCGATGCCGAGATGGACTTCGATGTCCAGCTGGCGGCCAAGCAGGTCATCGAACGGCACACCAACGCGTTGGCCACCGAACTGGTGACGCTGTTCCACGACACCGTGTTGCGCGAGTATCGCGAGCGCGGTCGGCCACCCGAGTTGCGCAAGCGGTTACTGGCCCTGCTGGAGCGGCTTAAGCCGATCACCGTCGACGGGGTCGTGACTAATTTCCAGCTCGCGATCAACCGCGCGATCCGTGAGTCTGTTCCCGCCGAACGCGACTGCTATCCCCAAATCCGGAGCGAGTCATGACTGAAGCATTTCTCTATGAGGCGCTGCGCACCCCGCGGGGCAAGGGCAAGCGCAACGGCGCACTGCACAGCGTCAAGCCGATCTCCCTGATCACCGGATTGATCGACGAGCTGCGCCACCGGTGCCCGATGCTGGACCCGGCGCGGATCGACGACATCGTGCTCGGCGTGGTCACTCCCGTCGGCGATCAGGGTGGCGACCTCCCGCGTGCCGCGGCGCTGGCCGCCGGGTTGCCCGACACCGTCGCCGGGCTGCAGATCAACCGGTTCTGCGCCTCGGGTCTGGAAGCGGTCAACCTCGGCGCGATGAAGGTCCGCTCCGGCTGGGAGGACCTGGTGCTCACCGGCGGCGTCGAGTCGATGTCCCGGGTGCCGATGGGCTCCGACGGTGGGGCCATCGCGATGGACCCGGAAACCGCCTACGACATCGGCTTCGTCCCGCAGGGCATCAGCGCCGACCTGATCGCCACCATCGAGGGCTTCACCCGCGGCGACGTCGATTCCTACGCCCTGGAGTCCCAGCACCGCGCCGCCAAGGCTTGGACCAACGGGTACTTCGCGCGGTCAGTGGTCCCGGTTCGGGACCGCACTGGCACAGTCGTGTTGGACCGCGATGAGCACCTGCGCCCGGACGCCACCCTCGAGGGCCTCGCCGCGCTCAAGCCCTCCTTCGCCGAACTCGGTGAGCAGGCCGGATTCGACGCCGTTGCACTGCAGCGCTACCACTGGTTGGAACGCATCGAACACGTTCACCACGCCGGAAACTCCTCGGGCATCGTGGACGGCGCGGCGCTCGTGCTGGTCGGTTCCCAGCAGGTCGGCCGCGAGTTCGGGTTGACCCCGCGGGCCCGGATCGTGGCCGGTGCGGTCACCGGTGAAGAGCCGACGATCATGCTCACCGGTCCGGCGCCGGCGACCCGCAAGGCGCTGGCCAAGGCCGGTATGACCATGGACCAGATCGACCTGGTCGAACTCAACGAGGCCTTCGCCGCGGTGGTGCTGCGCTTCATGCGCGAGATGGATGTGCCGCACGACAAGCTCAACGTCAACGGCGGTGCGATCGCCATGGGACACCCGCTGGGCGCCACCGGCGCGATGATCCTGGGCACTCTGATCGACGAGCTGGAGCGCCGTGACCTGCGCTATGGCCTGGCCACGCTGTGCGTCGGCGGCGGCATGGGCATCGCCACCATCATCGAGCGGCTGTGACAGAGGGAGCAGGGATGATTCGCTGGGATGGCGACGCCGACGGCATCGTCACGCTGACTTTGGACGATCCAGGCAAGTCGGCGAACACGATGAACGAGCGCTATGCGACGTCGATGGGCGACACTGTGGATCGCCTGGAGTCCGAACGTGGCTCGATCACCGGGGTCATCCTCACCTCGGCGAAGAAGACCTTCGTCGCCGGCGCTGACCTCACCGCGCTGCGCGCCATCACGCCCGACAGTGCCCGGGAGTTCGCCGCCCAGCTGGCACTGATCAAAAGCCAGCTCCGGAGGCTGGAGACACTGGGCAAGCCGGTGGTCGCCGCGATCAACGGCACCGCGCTGGGCGGCGGCCTGGAGCTCGCGCTGGCCTGCCACCACCGGATCGCGCTGGACACCCCAGGCTCGAAGATCGGCTTTCCGGAGGTGACGCTCGGGTTGCTGCCCGGCCTTGGCGGGGTGGTCCGCACGGTGCGGATGCTGGGCCTGGCCACCGCGCTGACCCAGCTGCTGTTGCAGGGCCAGCAGGTGCGCCCGGCGCGGGCCAAGGAGATCGGCATCGTCGACGAGGTCGCCACCAGCCCGCAGGAGATGCTCGCCAAGGCCCGGGAGTGGATCACGTCGAACCCGCAGCCGCAGCAGCCCTGGGACACCAAGGGCTACAAGATTCCCGGTGGAACTCCCGCCACCCCGGCGTTGGCCCAGCTGCTGCCCGCATTCCCGGCCACGCTGCGCAAGCAGCTCAAGGGTGCCCCGATACCGGCGCCGCACCACATCCTGTGTGCCGCCGTTGAGAGCACGCAGGTCGACGTGGAGACGGCGCTGCAGATCGAGGGCCGTTACTTCATGGACCTGGCCACCGGCCAGGTCGCCAAGAACATGATCAAGGTGTTCTTCTTCGACCTCCAGCACATCAACAAGGGCGGCAGCCGGCCCGACGGATACCCCCAGCGCGCCTTCAGCAAGGTCGGTGTGCTCGGCGCGGGAATGATGGGCGCAGGCATCGCCTACTCCTGCGCTCGCGCGGGCATGGACGTCGTACTCAAGGACACCGACCTGGCAGCGGCGAGCCGGGGCAAGAGCTATTCGGCCAGGCTGCCGGACAAGGCCGTGTCCCGGGGTAGATCCACCCCAGACCAGCGCGAGGAAATGCTGACCCGGATCATCCCGACCGCCCGCGTGGAGGATCTCAAGGGCTGTGATCTGGTGATCGAGGCGGTTTTCGAAGACCCAGCGGTGAAGAAGCAGGTCTTCGCTGAAATCCTCGACGTGGTCGAGCCCGACGCCCTGCTGTGCTCGAACACCTCGACGCTGCCGATCACCGAGCTCGCGTCGGCTGTCGACCGCCCGGGCGACTTCCTCGGCCTGCACTTCTTCTCGCCGGTGGACAAGATGCCGCTGGTGGAGATCGTCCGCGGGCAGCAGACGTCGGACGCGGCGCTGGCCGCCGCCATCGACGTCGTGCAGCAGCTCCGGAAGACCCCTATCGTGGTCAACGACAGCCGGGGCTTTTTCACCAGCCGGGTGATTGGCACCTTCATCAACGAGGGTGTGGCCATGCTCGCCGAGGGCGCGGCCCCGGCCTCCATCGAGCAGGCCAGTGCCCAGGCCGGCTACCCGGCGCCGGTGTTGCAGCTGGTTGATGAGCTGACGTTGACGCTGATGCGCAAGATCCGGGAGGAGACCAGGCGTGGTGTCGAGGCGGCCGGTGGCACCTGGACACCGCATCCGGCCGATGCGATCGTGGACCGGATGGTGCTGGACTTCGAACGCCCGGGGCGTTCGAGCGGTGCGGGGTTCTACGACTACACCGACGGCCGGCGCACCCGGCTGTGGCCCGGCCTGACCGAGCACTTCGGACCGTCCCGTCCGGATGCGATCCCCGCTGAGGCGATTCCTTTTGGCGACATGAAGGAACGGATGCTGTTCGCCGAGGCGCTGGAGACCGCGAAATGCTTCGACGAGGGCGTCATCACCTCGGTGCCCGACGCCAACATCGGCTCCATCATGGGTATCGGGTTCCCGCCCTGGACCGGCGGGGTGGTGCAGTTCATGATTGGCTATCCCGGTGGCCTACCCGGCTTCGTCGCCCGCGCCAAGGAGTTGGCCGACCGCTACGGCGACCGCTTCGCCCCACCGCCGTTCCTGATCGCCAAAGCCAACGCGGGAGATTCCTTCACATGACAGGGCGACCGCGCTCAGTCGCTAGGGGCGAAGGGGGACGCCGCACGGGCGGCCGGCAGTGTGCACAACCGCCGCCCGTGCAGTCCCCAGGGCTCAGGTTAAAGCTCTAATCAACTTCGGCGCTGCCCACGCGGCGAGTGCAGGTAGGAACGCCCAGTTCGCCTCGACTCCCGGGGTTCCGGCGAGTGCACCCGGCGGCACGTCGCGGCTGATGGGCACGGCCTGCAGCGGCATATGCAGCGCGGCCCGGTCCACGCAGCGTACCTCCGTGGGTTTGGAATTCGCTCACGAGTATGAGCTGACGAGGAAGCGGTGGCGGGTGCGAGGCTGACGGGTAGTTCGGTGCTAACGTCGATCGTGACCAGATAGGACACTTTCGCGCGGCGTATTTCCTCCGAGTCGAAGAACGTGACGACGACGTCCCAACAGGCTGAATCCATGCGGCAGTATGGGTTCCTGGAGACAGTAACGGTGTCCATCGTGTAGAGTCCTTCGTTCCGGCCGGGGACATACTTGGCCGACAGCAGTCCCGATCGAATCTCGTTTGTGAGACGAACGCGTTGGTCGCTGCGTATTTCATTGCGCGATCGGGCGGGCTCTGCCCGAGGTTCCGGAACTGGTAGTACACCTTGTCAAGGAACGCACGGAGCATCCTGGAATACTTTGTACACATAGGACACGGGTGGAAAATCCAGAGAATGTGGTGAGTATTTCGCCGAGGTGATTGGGGTTACCGACGACCTCGATGAGTTCCCTCTCTGGATCGGGCGAAGAAATGTATCCCAGGTCATTCCTACCGGCATCTCGGCTTCGAGTTCGTAGATCGGTGTCCGGTACAGGTTCAAAGTCCAGGTGAGCTAGTTGGATACCCATGGATTTCTCCCGAGATAGGTACTCAACTGATTGGTTGCCGGGGCGAAATGGCGCCCCTCCGGGTTATCATCGTCGGGCGGTGTGCGCCCGACCTCAGCGTTGTCCATCTGTTGGCGGAACCCATCTCTCTCGGCCTCGGTTCGGAAGTCGTATCCGATCGTGTCGATCGCGTAGACGAGCGATTTCATACCTCCACCGTCACAGCCGCAGCCCGATGACGCTGCCCGCACACCGCCCGTGGCGACCCGACCAGTGGCAGGCACCTCGGCGGGGGCAAAGGCAGCGCCCGGCAGGGACGGCTCCGACGGCTGCGCACCGACGTCTGTGATGCGGTCACAGCGTGTGCACCGGCAGTACCCATGACAACGTCTCCTGAGCTATTCGATTTGGCCGGTACTGCGCGCACCGAACCGGCACACCGATCGGCGCCGATAGCAGGTCAGTGCTGGGCCAAGCGGTTAACGTAATGGCGTGAATCCCAGTCCGGCTCCTGGCGCGGCGAGCGATGATGCCGAGGCTGCGGTGCCTTACCCGTTGCGGATAGCGGCGGCGGTGTCCTGGCGCGTGCTGGTGGTGCTGGGGTTGACCGTGGTGGTGGGTTACGTGGTGGTCACCCTGCGGGTGGTGGTGATCCCGGTCGCGGTGGCGTTGTTGCTGACCGCGCTACTGGGTCCGGTGGTGGACTGGTTGGCCAGGCACCGGGTGCCCAGGGGGCTTGCCACCGGGGTGGTGGTGATCGCTGGATTGTCCCTGATCGGCGCGCTGCTGAGCTACGTGATCCAGGCCTTCGTGGCGGGGTTGCCCGCCCTGCGCGTTCAGGTCACCGGCGGTCTTCAGCAAATCCGGATGTGGTTGCAGGATCCGCCCTTTGGCTTGCCCCCGATAGACGTGCAGAACGTGCTGGACTCAGCCAGCCGGTCGGTGGCTGCCAACCGGGATGCGATCACGTCAGGGGCGTTGTCCACCGCATATACCCTGGGGCAGTACCTGGCCGGTGCCGCGCTGGCGTTGTTCACGCTGATCTATTTCCTGTACAGCGGCAGGTCGATGTGGTACTTCGCGTTGCGGGGGGTGCCGCGCTGGGCCAGAGAACGCTTCGACGCCGCCGGGCAGCGTGGGTTTGCGTCGCTGGTGGGATTCATCCGGGCCACCGTGCTGGTGGCGGTGGTCGACGCGGTGGGAATCGGAATCGGGTTGATGGCAGTGGGTGCCCCGCTGGTGGTGCCGTTGGCCGCGTTGACGTTTCTGGCGGCGTTCGTCCCAGTGATCGGTGCGGTGGTGTCCGGGGTCGTTGCGGTGCTGGTGGTGTTGGTAGCCAAGGGTCTGGTGCCGGCGCTGATCGTGCTGGGGGTGGTGATCGGGGTGCAGCAGTTGGAGGGCAATGTGTTGCAGCCGCTGCTGATGGGTCGCGCCGTCCAGCTCAACGGCGTGGCAGTGGTGCTGGCCGTGGCGGTGGGTTCCGTGCTGGCCGGTATCGCTGGTGCGCTGCTGGCGGTGCCACTGCTGGCCATGCTCAACTCGGGCGTGCGGGCACTGGTCAGCAAGGACGTCAAGCCAGGCGACGGCTCCAGCGAAGCCGACGTCCCAGCGGACCCGTTCATTGCACGGCCCGCCGATAAGCCGGACACAACACGGCAGGCTGACCGCGGGTGAAGTCCGCCGACCTTGCTCAGGCGCGGGACCGCACGATCCCCGACGTGTTGCCCGGGCCCGGCGACCCCCCGCTACGGGTCCTGTTCTGCGGGATCAACCCGGGCTTGGTCTCCGCCGCCACCGGCCATCACTTCGCCCGGCCGGGCAACCGGTTCTGGCCGGCGCTGCACGGCGCCGGGTTCACCCCCCGGCGGCTGCGGCCCGACGAGCAGTACCTGTTGCCGTCCCTCGGGCTGGGCATCACCAACATCGCGTCGCGGGCCACCGCCCGGGCCGACGAATTGAGCACAGCGGAACTGGTGGCAGGTGGCGAGCGACTCCGGGACCTCGTGCGTGACCTGCGTCCGGCTGCCCTGGGTGTCGTCGGCATCACTGCTTACCGGGTGGCCTTCGCCGCGCCGCGCGCCATGGTCGGACTGCAGCCTGCCACCCTGGGCACCACCCTGGTGTGGGCGTTGCCCAACCCCAGCGGCCTGAACGCGCACTGGTCGCTGCCGGCGATGGTGGCTGAGTTCACCCGCTTCAGGGATGAGCTGTCTGATCTGTTCAAGACGTCCGGCCGCCAGCGGCCCTAGGGTCGCTGGCTATGGGCATTGACGCGCGACTGGATGTGATCGGACTGGTGGTGGCAGACATGGCTGCCTCGCTGGCGTTTTACCGGCGGCTGGGGCTGGATATCCCGGCCGACGCCGACGAGGCGCCGCACGTGGAGGTGGCGTTGCCGGGCGGGCTGCGGCTGACCTGGGACACCGAGGACACCATCCGGTCGTTCATCCCCGATTGGAAGGCGGGCAACGGTGCCAGCCGCGCCAGCCTGGCGTTCAGGCTCCCTGATCCGGCTGCGGTGGACGCTGCCTACGCCGAGCTGACCGCGGCCGGCTACCACGGCGAGCGCCCACCGTGGGACGCCTTCTGGGGCCAGCGCTACGCCGTGGTGCATGATCCAGACGGCCTCCCCGTCGACCTATTCACCCCACTGGCCGGCGTGTCGGGCTGACGTGCACCGTGTGTCGGGCTGGCGTGCACGCTGGCTTGTGACCAGCTGACCCAGCGGCAGTCCGGCAGCGCGCGCACTTCCCGGGCCAGGTGTGCCTGATCGGCATAGCCGGCGCGCGCTGCCGTGACCGCAAAGGACGCTCCCTGCCTAGCGACCCGCAGCGCCAGGTGGAACCGGAGGATGCGGCGCAGCACCGCCGGGCCGTAGCCGGACGCGTCTTGGCACCGCCGGTGCAGCGTGCGCTCGGTCCACCCCAGCGTCCGCCGTGGCCGCCACACTGAACCCCGTATGCAGCCGGCTGAGCACCACACTCAGCGCGAGATCCGGCTCGGCGAGCCGAGAGGCGACCGCAGCTGTGAGCCCGGCGGCCGGGTCGTGCATCTCGGCAATCCGCTGCGACACCGTGGCGCCCGGCCAGAGGTCCTCAAGGTGGAGTCGCTGGTCTCGCAGCGCCCACGCAGACACCCCCAGTACACCGGGGGCGGCGCCAGGGCGGAACCGTAGCCCGGTCACTACCTGCCCGGGGACCCATGGTGGCCAGAAACGCTCGGGTATCCGGACCGGCGACGTGCACCGCGCCACCCATCCAGATCAGATCCATGCAGCCGTCGGGCAACACCGTAACTCTCGAGCCGTGGTTATCTCGTTGCGCCACACGCACGCCGCCACCCCCGCCAACCCGCCCGGAGCGGGTCGCTCCCGGTAGCTACCCAGCATCCCCGGCATTGTCCCGCGAACCGCACTGTGTCGTAGTGCCCTGGGCACTCCGGTGGCCAGGGCTGTGGACACCAGGGTCACTGTGGATAGCTGGTAGCACCCTGGCATGATCCGCTGCCATGCCGGCGGCCACCGACATCATGACTCCGCTGTGGCGGGGAGTGGTGGTATTACGGATCGTCACGGCGGCGTTTGCGATTTCGGCGATCGTCGTGCATCACGACGGCTACACCCGGCCGAACCTGGGCTGGGCGGTACTGGGCGGCATCGCGGTCTGGACCATCCTCACGTGCCTGGCCTACAGCTATGACGTCACCCGGCGGATCCCTGTCATCGGGCTCGACCTGCTGGTGACCCTGGCGATGATGGGTTCCTCGGTGCTGGTGCTGTCCCCCGAGCAGCTCGCCGAGGTCACCCAGCGAACTCCACTGCTCACCACGGTGTGGGCCTGTGGACCGGTGGTCGCCGCCGCGGTGCGTGCCGGCTGGATCGCGGGGACGCTGTTCGGTGCTGCCGTGTCGATCGCCGATATCTGGGTGCGCGGATTCTTCAGCACCGACCTCGCCCGCGACACAATCCTGCTGGTCGGTACCGGTTTTGTGCTGGGGCTGGTCGCTACAGCGGCGCGCCGGGCGACCGAGCAGCTACGCAGCGCGTCCCGCGCCGAGGCGGCCACCGCCGAACGGGAGCGGTTGGCCCGCTCCGTCCACGACAGCGTCGTGCAGGTGCTCGCCCGAGTGCGGGCCCGGGGCGGCCACCTCGACGGGGAAGCCGGTGAACTGGCTCGGCTGGCCGGGGAGCAGGAGATCGCGCTGCGTTGCCTGTTCCACGCCGCCCCACCGGGCGCCACCGGTGAGCAGGATCTGGCGGCCGCGCTGCAACATCTGGCCAGCCCCCGGGTCGAGGTCTCGGTGCCCGCGACCGTTGTGCCGTTGCCGGCCTGCGACGTCTATGAGCTCGTCGCTGTCGTTCGGGAGGCCCTGGCCAACACCGCCCGGCACGGCGGTCCGGAGGCGAGGTCGTGGGTGCTGGTCGAGGATCTCGGCGACGAAGTGGTGGTCACCGTCCGCGACGACGGTCCCGGTGTCGAGGAAGCTCAGCTCGCTGATGCCAAGGCGGGCGGCCGGATGGGAGTGTCGCGCTCGATCCGCGGCCGGGTGGCCGATCTGGGCGGCACCCTCACCCTGGAAACCGCTCCCGGTCAGGGCACTGAATGGGAGGTACGGCTAGATCGCGTCCGGCTGGGCGTGCTGCAGTGACGGCCCGCGTCATGGTGGTTGACGACCATCCGATGTGGCGGGCCGGCGTGGCCCGAGACCTCGGTGAGCGAGGCTTTGACGTGGTTGCTACCGCGGCGGACGGTGCGGCTGCACTACGTATTGTGCCGGCCGCCAGCCCGGACGTCGTCTTGATGGATCTGCACTTCGCCACTGCCGGACCGTCGGGCGCTGAGACCACCCGGCGCATCATCGACAACTGGCCCGACATCCGGGTGCTGGTGCTGTCCGCCTCCGGCGAGCAGGCCGATGTCCTGGCCGCGGTGCAGGCAGGTGCGTCCGGGTACCTGGTGAAGTCGGCGTCGGTGGAGGAGCTGGTCGAGGCCGTGCGCCGGACCGCTGAGGGAGAGGTGGTGTTCAGCGCCGGCCTTGCCGGCCTGGTGCTCGGGGAGTACCGCCGGATGGCGCTGGATCCTCGAACGGATTTGCCGCGGCTCACCGAGCGTGAGATCGAGGTGCTGCGGCAGGTGGCCAAGGGGCGCACCGCCCGCCAGATCGCGACCCAACTGGGAATCAGTCACCGCACCGTGGAGAACCACGTACGGTCCACTTTGGGCAAACTGCAGTTGCACAATCGGGTCGAGCTGGCCCGCTACGCGATTGAGCACGGCCTCGCCGACAAGTAGGTGCCTCTTCAAGTGCTGCCAACCCCCGCGTTGATCATCTTAGGCCGATACCAACCCGGCGCTGCGTGCTCAGCTAGCTGGCATCGCGCAGCGCGGACGTTGGTAGCTGTTACGGGCTGTGCTCCAACGGGGGTTGGCGGTAATTTGAAGAGCGACTGACCGTGGGCCGGCTGGGCGGGCCCACGGTGTGATGTCCGTTTCGACGGTGTGATGTCCGTTTCGACTCAGTGGGGACCGTACCGCTCGGCGATTTTAACGCGAACGCAGTAGCTTGAATCGCTTTACGCGATGGCTCATAAGCTGATTAGCTGCTTGCCGAACGGGGTATCCAATAGTCGCGTGCGTTCGGGTGCAGATCTTCCTGACCGCGGGTACGTCGGCGTCCGATGGCGGGGTGGCTCAGATGGCGACTCAATCAGATGGCACGAACGATAGCGCTGAGCTGCTGGAACCGGCTTCTACCGCTCGACGTAGATATCGCGGGGATGGAGAGTATAACATGCCCGCCCCGCTATTACTAGAAACTCATTATCAGGGCCATACCCTGGTGATCCGACCGGTGGGAGATCTGACTCCTGAGTCTCACGCGCGGCTGCGGGACGGCCTGCTCAAGTACGCGGCCGACGAACCACCGGAGATTGTGGTCGACCTGGCTAATATGCGAGTGGCGATCGCGTCGTTGCTGACTGTTTTCCCCACCGTACGCAACCGCATCAACGACTGGCCCGGAGTGCTGATGGTGCTGGCCGGCGCGCGGCAACCGCTACGAACTCTGCTCGACACCAGCGCCGTACCGCGGCTGGTACCGACCTATCCCAGCGTCGGCGAAGCGCTCCAGGCCCTCGAAGCGGCACCACGCCGCCGCCGGTGTCAGGTGAAGCTGACCTGCGATCCGGCCAGTGCGCAGCAGGTCAGGCGACTGGTCAAGCAGACCTCTCATGAGTGGAGGGTGCCGGGAACGGTCATCGATGCCGCGGTGGTGGTGGCCTCGGAGCTGACTGACAACATGGTCTATCACGCGCGTTCGGACGGTTGGTTGCGTCTGGAGCTGCGCGGCAACATGTTCACCGTCGCGGTGGCCGACGCAGACTCACGGCCACCGAAGCTGCGAGTACCTGGTCAACGCGGCGCTGGTGGCCGCGGCCTCGTACTCGTCGACAAGTTGAGCCGGACATGGGGCACCGCGCCCCAGTCTTCCGGCGGCAAGGTGGTGTGGGCGCTGTTGGCCGTCCCGCCCGGTAAGCGCCGGTAGTCGCGGGCAGGTGTCAGGATTGCCTGACAAGGGCTTCTCCCCCAGTATCAGGAGTCGTATCGTCCATGGCGGAGCCCGTCTCCGGCCCGGATGGGCCGAATATAGGGACCGCCGACCGGGTATCAGGGGGGGCTGGGTGGTGCCCGGTCGGCGGCCAGTACGCCCCGATAGCTTCGTGCTGGCACCCACCGATCGCACGCCGACCACCACCGCCGCGCCGCGACAACGTCCCGGTACGCTGGCGCACCCGGTGCAACCGGGAGTACTCGCAGAGACGGTGGTTTCAACGTGGAGTTCGAGCTTGAGCGGGATGCGTTCGCCGAGGCGGTCGCGTGGACGGCGCGGGGCTTGCCGGCCCGGCCCGTCGTCCCGGTCACCGCGGGCGTGGTGCTCGAGGTAACCGATGGTGCGATGATCGTCTCCGGATTCGACTTCGAGGTGCTCAACCGCATCGAGGTACCCGTCACGGACAAGGCCGCTGGACGCGTGCTGGTGTCCGGCCGGTTGCTCGCCGAGATCGCCCGCGCGCTGCCGCCCAAGGACGTGCGGGTGGCCGTCGAGGGAAACCGGCTGGCGGTGCGTTGCGGCTCAGCCCGATTCAACCTGCCGCTGTTGCACGTCGAGGACTACCCCGCGGTGCCGGAGCTGCCCGCCACCTCGGGGAGGGTACGCGGTGACGTCTTTGCCACCGCGGTCTCGCAAGTTACCGCGGCGGCCAGCCGGGACGAGACGTTGCCCATGCTCACTGGAGTGCGCATGGAGATCGGTCCCGACGCGCTGACCTTCGCCGCGACCGACCGGTACCGCCTCGCCGAACGGCGCGTCCCATGGACACCGTCGCCGAGCGGCCCGACCCTCGACTCTGCAAGCGCGGAGTCAATGCTCGACCCCGCAAGCAGGCCTTCGGTCATCGTTCCAGCTAAGACGCTCGCTGATGCCGCCAAGTCCCTCAGCTCGGCCAGCGAGGTGCTGCTGTCGATGGGCAACGCCGCCGACGCGGGTTTCCTCGGTTTCTCCGCGGGCGGACGCCAGACGCTGACCCGGCTGCTGGATGGGGAATTCGTGAAGTTCGCTTCGCTGTGGCCCACTGAGGTCACCACTACCGTGGAGGTGGAGGTCAGCCCGTTCGTGGCGGCGCTCAAGCGGGTGTCGCTGGTCGCGCAGCGCTTCGCGCCGGTCCGCCTGGCCTTCGCCGAGGGCGGCGTCCAGCTGTCCGCGGAGGCCGACGACGAATCCAGTGCCGAAGAGGAACTCGAAGTCGGTATCACCGGTGAACCACTGACCATCGGCTTCAACGCTGGGTACCTGCTCGACGGGCTCAGCGGGGTTACCACTGCGCGAGCGACGCTGTCGTTCACCACGCCGTCGCGCCCCACCGTCATCTCCTCGTTGACCGGACTCGACACCGATGAACCGGATAACGGGGAGGGCTCCTACCGCTATCTCGTCATGTCGATGCGGCTGCGCGGCTAGCCGCGTCGAGCACCGCGCAGCCGGACAGCGTCCGTGGTACTGGCAACCGTGCTACCCGTGCTGCACTGAACGACTTCACCCCGAGGACCGCTGCGGCCAGCACCGTCGCTGCCATCGGCGATTCGGTGATCAGCCACAGGAGCACCACCGCGCCGGTGTTGGTGGCTTTCGCGGGCATTGACCAGTTCAGCCGGTACACCGTGGCGTCGACCAGATTGAAGTAGTTCGGGGACAGCAGCGACCAGCGGGTGAAGGCCAGCGTGAGGTAGGCGTCAAGTACCACGAACTGGGTCAAGAACACCGCGGCAGGTGCTACCGCAGCCGGATGGGCGGCCACGTAGCTGATCACCACCAGGCACACGCACAACCGGTCGGCGAGCACGTCGAGTATCGCCCCAGTGCGGGTCTCGCGGTGAGTCAGCCTGGCCACAACCCCATCGGCAATGTCCCCAATCCAATAGCAGAGCAGGGCAGCGAGCAGCCAGCGGTCGTTGCCGGTGGCCACCGCGACGGCCCAGGCAGCTACCGTCGCGACCGTGCGTACCGCCGTCACCAGATTGGCCGCGGTGCTCCACCGCTCCCCGAACGCAGCGGTGCAGCCATGATGCTCGCAAGCGCCCGCGCTGAGGCCAGCGCTCAACGGGCGCGCCATCGGAAGGGCCACGATCTCCGGGCGGGATCAGTGTCGGGGACTGGCTGGCGGATCGACTCGGAGCGGGTTCGCCAGCCGGCGAACTGGACGATCGCCTCGCCGGGTTCCAGCACCGGAATGCCAAGCGTGGCCGCGGCACGCACGGTGGGGTGGTCAGTAGGGATCGAGGGATCGGCGATGACGACGGCGACCGCCGGCGTGAGCCGGCTGCGAGTCACCGCCCCGTGCGCCTCCATCAACCGACGCAGCGCTCCCAGATCGGCGGAACTGCCGACGTAGAGCACATGCAACGGGTCCTGGGTGGCCGCGTGACGACCCAACCGCGTCTCCAGTCTCCCCGACTATGCGCACAGCGTAGGCCTTACCACCAAACAGAGGGACGCGACACGCCGAGTCCACCCAGACTAGAAATGAGCGTACAAATAGTAACGTTCCGTAACCATACTGGTACAACTCCAAATTTTGCCCACTCGACTACGCGGGGCCAGTCGGAGAGTTAGAACGTTCAGTCACCAATAGAGCTGGTGAGCCGGGCAGCCCGGGAGCGCAGCGCGGCATGCGCCTCCGCGGGATCGACTCGGGTCGGCACGCCGCCGGCCACGACCTGCTCTCCGGCTACCCACACGTCACGCACAGCTCGGGCCCCGGCGCCCCACACCACGTTGGCCAGCAACTGACCATCAGGCACGTCCAACCCGGCGGCGAACGCCGGGTCATCGGCTCCCAGGTGCACCAGATCGGCCCACCCGCCCGGACGCAGCGTGCCCAGGTCGTCGCGCCCGATTGCGGCCGCGCCACCCCGGGTGGCCAGCAGCAGCACCTGCGCAGCGGTGAGTGCAGCGGCGTTCCCGCTGGCCAGCCGGGCCAGCCGGGCGGCGAGCTTTGCGTCGTCCCAGAGATCCAGGTTGTCGTTGGACGCGGGACCATCGGTACCTAGCCCGACTGCGATCCCAGCAGCGCGCAGGTCGAGCACCCGCGCGACGCCTGACGCGAGTTTGCTGTTGGAGCCGGGGCAGTGCGCGACCCCCGCGCGGTGCCGGGCCAGCACCGCGATGTCAGTGTCGGACAGCTGCACGGCATGTGCCGCCAGCACCCGGGCGTGCCGGCCGGAATCATCACTTCCCAGCACCCCGAGATGTTCCAGCAACAGGGGGACCGAGCCGTACTGGTCGCGGATCGCGCTGTCCTCGCCGGTGGTCTCGGCGACATGAATGTGCAGCAGCGCACCGCGCTGCCGGGCGGCGGCGCCAGCAGCCACCAGCGCCTCCGTAGGCAGCGTGTAGGCGGCGTGCGGGCCGTATCCCAGCTCGATGCGCTCGCCGGGACCGAAGCGGACCCCATCGCTGTCGATCCAGCGGCTGATGGCGTCGAGCATCTGCTGCCAGGTGCCCAGCCGGTCCCAACCGGGCGCCGCGATGATGCCCGGGGTGATCACTGCGCGGCTCCCGGCGGCCAGCACCGCGTCCACCACTGCGTGACTGTAGAAATACATCTCCACGCTGGTCGTGATGCCGGTGCCGAGCATCTCCAACGCGCCGACCAGCATTCCGGCTTGCACGTCGTCGGCGTCGACCCGAGCCTCGGCCGGCCAGATCACCTCGGTCAGCCACCGCATCAGCGGCAGGTCTCCACCCAACCCACGCAGGGCGGTCATCGCGGTGTGCGCATGGGCATTGACCAGCCCGGGCATCAGGATGCCGGTCAGCGTCAGCACCGGTCCGGGGGCCGCCGGCGCCTGCGCCAAGGACCCGATGTGCACGATCCGGCCGGCGCTGTCGACGTCGACCACCCCGTCGCGGAGCACCGTGCACTGCTCGTCGCACAGCAGGATCACCGGCGCGGCCAGTCTCATCATCGGCGCAGGCGCATCACAGGGCCCGATCACGGCGTCGTTTCCACCGGGGTATACCGCAGCAGGGCCGACAGCGGCCGCAGCGGGGGCAGCCAGGCGCCCTCAGGGGGCAACGTTTCCAGAGTGATCCGGGGCAGCGGCTGCAGGAACAGCTCCGGGATGTCTTCCAGGTCCTCGAAGTCCAGCACCCCGGAGTTGACCGCGAACGACGCATGCTCCCGGAACCCGAGCACGGTGACCTGGACGCCATCGGCCACCAGGGCCTCCAGCGGCTCGCGGAAGGCACGACTGTCCCCGGAGGCCACCAGCAGCCGGCGCAGTACACCCTGCTGGTGGCGGGACTGGATATGCGCGAGCATGTCCTCGTCGATGTCCGATTCATCGATCTTGGGCTTGGCGAACACCGCGAAGCCGGTGTTGCGCAGCGCCTCCACCCAGGGCCGCACGAAGTCCGTGCTGCTCGGGGCGAC
>JALZDU010000133.1 GCA_030862405.1 Actinomycetota bacterium
CGTCCTGGCACCGCACGCAGCTGCTCCTTCACCGACTTGAGCGTGGCTGCCCAGTCATGCTCCCCGGAAACCTCGAGGGCGACCGGGAACAATGTGGTGAACCAGCCAACTGTGCGGGAAAGGTCGACACCATCGAACACCTGCTCACGACCGTGACCTTCCAGGTCTATAGTCATCCGTTCGCGACCGGTCCATCTACTGAGCACCTGATACAGGGCACTGAGCAGCACGTCATTGACCTGCGTCTGGTAGACGCCCGGCACGTCTTGCAATAGCGCTTTCGTCTGCTCGGGTTCAAGGCGCACCGTGACCGAGCGCATTGAGCCAACAGTGGCGGTGCCATTACCATCAGCCGGCAACTGCGAGTCGTAGCTCTCAGCTGCCCGAGTCCAGTAGGCGATCTCATTATCGAGCCCGCCGGATATGGCGTACTCGGTCAGCCGCTGCGCCCAGTGCCGGAACGAAGTGGTCTTCAATCCGAGACGAACGACCTGTCCATGTACTGCCTGCCGGTACGTGGTGTCCAGGTCCTCTAGCAGGATCCGCCAGGAAATCCCGTCAACGACCAGATGGTGCACCACAAGGAGCAACACCGAGCGCTCGGCGCCGACATCAAACAGCACGGCCTTCAGCAATGGACCACGGCGAAGATCTAAACTCGCGTTCACTTCACCAGTAACCTGCGCCATCGCCGCACGCTGTACGTCGGCATCGGCGTTGGACAGATCGTGACATTTCAGTAAGTCGACCGGCTCAACCGGTGCATTGTACTGTAGCCACCGACCTTCAAGATATTCGAACCGCATTCGCAGCGCGTCGTGGTGTTCAACAACTGCAGCCAACGCCGTGCGCAGCGCGGTCTCATCGATACCCTCGACTAGCTCCAAGGTAAAGGTCTGGTTGAAGTGCTCCGGCCGCACCGTCTGGGTTTCGAAGAACCAGTGCTGGATCGGAGTCAACGGCACCTCGCCACTCACCGGGTCTTGCTCAGCCGCTACGGGCGCCGCCTCAACGACGCTTGTGGCCAACGCGGAAATGGTCGGATGCCGGAACACATCCCTGGGTAGCAGGCTTAATCCAGCTTTCCGAGCTCGGGACACCACCTGAATGCTCAGGATCGAATCGCCACCGAGTTCAAAGAAGTTGCTCTCCACTCCAATCCGGTCCACACCAAGGACCTCGGCCCAGATGTCCACCAAGACGCGCTCGGTCTTGGTACGCGGCTCTACATAGCCCGAAGGCAGCGCAGGACCCATGTTCGGCACGGGCAGTGCGCGCCGGTCCAGCTTTCCGTTGGGATTAAGTGGCAACTGGTCGAGCACGACAAACGCTGCTGGCACCATGTAGTCGGGTAGCACCTGCGCGACAAACCCACGCAACATGGCCGGGTCAGTCGTCGCACCGGGTGTCGGCACCAGGTAGGCCACCAGGCGTTTGTGGCCGGAGTCCTCCTCGCGGACAACAGCAACCGCCTCCGCCACGTCCTGGTGGCGCGCCACGGCAGCTTCGACTTCTCCCAGTTCGATCCGGAATCCGCGGATCTTGACCTGCGCATCGGCCCGCCCGAGATAAACGATCAGGCCGTCGACCGTCCACTTGACCATGTCCCCGGTGCGGTACATCCGCGAATCCGGCTGACCGAACGGGTTGGCCACGAACCGCTCCGCGGTCAGGCCAGGACGGTTAAGGTAGCCGCGGGCCAGGCCACCACCGAGGTACAGCTCTCCTGGTACGCCCACCGGCACCGGGTGTAGCTCGGTGTCGAGCACGTAAGCCTGGGTGTTGGTGATCGGCCGGCCAATCGGCGGCGCTTGATCGCATGCCTGCCCATCGGAGTACCACGCGGTCGCGTACACCGTGGCCTCGGTCGGACCGTAGATATTGGCGATCCGGCTTTGTGGCAATGCTGTCCGGATCTCCCGAACCGCACGCGCCGACAGCGCCTCGCCGGCCAGCACAACGTTCTCTGCGGCCAGCGCCACGCCGCCCTGGGCCAGCACTTGGGCAAACGCCGAGGGCACCGCACTGACTAGGCTTACCGCCCACTCGCTGGCGTGCGGCTCGGTCAATGCGAGCAGGTCTCGAACCACCTCAATGCTGCCGCCGACCGCTAGTGGACAGAAGACCTCGAAAACGGAGACATCGAAGTTGAGCGAGGTCGACGCCACCACCCGAGACAATCCCGCGGCACCGAAATCGCAGTCCGCCCAGCCCACGAGAGCGACCACGGTCTCGTGGGAAACGACAACTCCCTTCGGCCGTCCCGTTGAGCCGGAGGTGTAGATCACATACGCCGGATGTGCCGGCAACAACGGCCGAATGCGGTTGGTATCGGTGGGATCGCTGCACGAGTGGGCAGCGATGGCTGCAGTGGTGTCCACCAGGTCGAGCATCACCCGAGGCACTGCCGCCGCCTCGGGTATCCGATCGGCCACCTCACTTGTGGTCAGTAGCAGCGCGGGCTGGGCGTCTTCGAGCATGAATGCGATTCGCTCGGCCGGATAAGCCGGGTCGATCGGTAGATATGCTGCACCTGATTTCAGCACCGCCAGCAACGTCACGATCATCTGCGCCGATCGCGGCAGCGCCAGGGCCACAAACCGCTCCGGACCCGCACCACCCTCGATCAGCAACCGCGCCAGCTGGTTCGCCTGCTCATTCAACTGCCGATAGGACATTTCAACGCCGTCGCAGATCACCGCCACGGCATTGGGCGTCCGCGTCACCTGGGCCTCTAGCAACTCCGGCAACACTACCGAGGGCACTGCCTGCTCGGTGTCGTTCCATTCCACCAGCAACCGCTGCCGCTCGGCCTCAGTCAGTAGCGACAATTCAGCCAGCGGCCGATCCGGGTCAGTCGCGATCCCATCGAGCAACATCTCCAGATGACCGGCCACTCGCTCGACCGTGCCGGTATCGAACAGTTCCGGTTCGTATCCCAGCAGGAATGACAGCCGCTGGCCCGTGGATACGATTACACTGAGTGGGTAGTTAGTCGCCTCCACGGCGTGCAATTCACGTATTTGGAGCCCGTTTTCGGCAGCGACCTCGTCATTGATTGGATAATTCTCAAACACCACGATGCTGTCGAAGAGATTGGCGCCACCCGGCAGGTCGCTCCAAGTTTGGAGTTGGGCCAACGAGACAAAATCAAACCGTCGCGACTCGGTCTGCGCCACCTGCAGCTCGCGCAACCACGAAACTAGATCTTGGCCACTATGGACATCTACCCGGGTCGGCAATGTGTTGATGAAAATTCCTGTAATCGATTCAACACCAGCCAACTCAGCTGGCCGTCCTGAGACGGTGGTACCGAAGACAACATTGCGCTGCCCGCTATAACGTGACAGCAGCAAGGCCCACGCGCCCTGCACGAGCGTATTGACCGTCAGTCCATTGCGCTGCGCGACCTCCCGAAGCCGGCCAGACTGGTCAGTCGAGAGCTCGAACCGCACGGTTTCACTGGACCGGGCACGGTGCATCTCGACCGCTTGGCGGTCGTAAGGCAAGACGGTGGGCTCGGACAGGGTTGACAGCATCCGCTGCCAGTACTCGTTCGCCTCTCGACGGTCCCGTTCGGACAGCCACTGCACATAGTCCCGGAACGGACGCCGGAATGGCAATTTCAGATTGCTCCGGTCGACATCTGCTCCATGGAGCTTAAGCTCAGCGTGGCAGGTGAAAACATCGGAGAGAACCTGGAAAACGCTCCAGCCGTCCAACAGCACGTGGTCGAAGGTCCACAGAACCTGCACTTCGGTATCTGAGACCCGAGCCAGCACGAGCCGCATCAGCGGGGCGGTGCCCAGGTTCAAACCCGCTGTTCGGTCACGGACGAGCAATCGAGCCAATTCTTCTTGCCGTTGGATGTCCGACAAATGGCTCCAGTCCTGGTAACTGACCGGAACAGTCACGTCTCGCTGCACCACCTGCAGCCACTCGGTCACCCCTTCCCAGACCACGTAGCTACGCAGGATTGGTGTCCGATCAACCACGTGCTGCCAGGCATGAGCGAGCAGCTGAGAATCGGGAACGCCATCCAGAATGAACGTCAATTGTTGGAAGTAGACACCCTGGTCCCCCTGCGACAGCCGGTGAAAGACCATGCCGGCCTGGGTCGGTGTCAGGGGATAGATGTCCTCCACGCCCCGCCCGTCGCCCACGAGGTGATCCACACCTGCCGGGTCGAGCTTGGCCAGCGGGAAGTCCGACGGGGTGCGGCCACCCGCATCC
>JALZDU010000192.1 GCA_030862405.1 Actinomycetota bacterium
CCTCGAAGAAGTCCACCGCCGCAAAGCAATCAGCCAGCCGGCGGGTGTCCACCAGGACAACCGCACCGATCGCGCCACGCACGAGGTCATCCCACATGAACCAGAAGCGGTGCTGCCCTGGAGTGCCGAACAGGTACAGGATCAGCTCTGCATCCAGTGAGACGCGACCGAAGTCCATTGCCACTGTGGTGGTCGACTTGTCCGGTGTGGCCGCGAGGTCATCCACCGCGATGCTCGCATCAGTGAGCACTGCTTCGGTAGTGAGCGGCGCGATCTCGGAAACGGAGCCGACCAGAGTGGTCTTGCCCACGCCGAAGCCCCCGGCCACGACGATTTTCGCGGAGATCGCGCCGGCCCCACCCGCGGGCTGCCCCCCGAGGGGCTGACCGGGCGCACCTAAACCGGGCTGGACCGATGGTGCCCACTGCGCCGATGGGACCGATGGGGAGCTGGTCCGATCAGAGGCGACGAAGTCCACTCAACACCCTTTCCATCAAGGCAATCTCCGGCGTGTCGCCAGAGGTGTTCGCTTTGCGGTGCACCACGATCAAGCCGATGTCTGCCATGTCACCCAGCAGGACCCGGGCCACGCCCAGCGGCAGGGATAGTAGAGCGGCGACCTCGGCCACCGATCGGGGGTCACGGCACAGCTCGGCCACGGCCCGGTGTTCCACACTGGTCAACGCCGCTACGTCGCGGCCGTGCTCGCTGGTGGATACCAGCGTCTCAACCTCGAGGTCGAACACCGGCGAGGTACGCCCGCCAGTCCAGGTGTATGGCCGCACCGCGGAAGCCGAGGCCTCCACCTTTCCCCACTCGTTGAAAGGCCCAGGTCTTTTTGGGACCGGCTGCGGCACCGAAACCGGTTCCTGCGGAGTCGATGACTTCTTGGAGCGTTTGCGGCGCCCACCCAACCGCCAGGGACCACTACTGAGGTTGTTCAGCACCTCGGCGAAGGATTGATCATCGCCGTCACCGCCAGTCGGTTTGCTCACCACAAGTCACCGCCGGAGTCATCGGCCCAGCGCACCGTGCAGTTCAGCGCGATTGCGAGGGGTGAGCTGCTGGCCAACCCGGTCTACCAGCAACGTCATCTCATATCCGACCAGCCCGATATCGCAATCCGGGGAGGCCAACACCGCCAGGCTGGAGCCATCACTGATCGACATCAGCAGCACGATTCCGCGCCGCATCTCGACCACCGTCTGCACGACCTCGCCCGCGTCGAAACAACGAGCCGCTCCCTGAGTCAGGCTGACGAGCCCGGACGCCACTGCGGCGAGCTGATCAGCACGGTCCCTCGGTAGGTAGGCCGAAGCGGCGAGCGGCATACCCTCAGCCGACAGCACCAAGGCGTGTGCCACCCCGGCCACCCGATTGACAAAGTCGTCCACCAACCATCCGAAGCGGTCCGACTGCGTCTGGGGAACGGTCACTTCGTCTCCTCTTCTCCATCCTGCTGCGCTGGCGACCCCTCGGTGTTCTCGCCGAGGCCTTGGCGGGTCTGGCGTCCTTCGCGGATGCCCTGCTGGTAACTCGCAAGCCGGCCGCGGATCGACTCCGCGCTGCGCACCGGCGTACTGGTGGGATCGGCAGGCTCGGCCGCTCCGGCGGCACCGGGCACCAGCAGCGCGCGAGGCTGCCGCCGGGGCAGGCCGGTCGCAGTCAGTTCCACACTCACCGGCATGGCGAGCGCTTGCGCCGCCCGCCAACCCTCATCTGCTGCACCCCAGTCCTGCTCGGGTGCATCGGCTGGACGCGTCGACCCGGCACCCACCAGCGGCTGGGCCAGTGAGCGAGGCTTGCCGGCATCGCCAGGCTCGGACGCGGCAAGGGCTTTCCCGGGTTGCCGGCGCAGCAGGGGTGCTGACCCTGTGGCGGCGGATGCTGCCGGCGCTCCCGGCGTCGCAGATGCTTCTCGGGCCGCCGCAGCTTCCCGGGTCACCGGGGCTTCTCGGGTCGTCTGGGTTTTTCGGGTTATCGCAGTGTCCCAGCTCACCGCGGCCTTCCAGGTTCGCGGAGTCTCCCGCGTCACCGGAGCCTTCGGGGTCGCTGCAGCCTCCGCAGTCGCTGCAGCCTTCGGGTCTGCCAATGTTTTCCCGGTCGGCACGGCTTCCCTGGTCGATGCAGCCTCTTTGGTCGGCGCAGCGGTCCGCGTCGCCTCAACCGTCCGCGTCGCCGCAGCTGGGCCGCTCGCCAACGGCGAAGTCCAGCGCACCGGGACGGCCTCGTGCTCCTTGAACCACGCCGACGCCACATCGTCAAAAATCGGCGTGGAGTGCTGCAGCGTCACTCGGTGCCCCGGTCCGACCGGTCCCGCCACGGTGGCCCGTGCTGGGCGGAAGAGGTCCGTGCCGGATTCGCCGCCGCTGGGGACCTCGACCGGGATGTCCACTGGAGGGCTGGCCGGTGGACCTGGTGGAGCAGGCGGTGGACCTGCCGGCATCAACCGCTTACCGGTCCGGCTCGGCAGCTTCGAGCCCTCCGGAGAGCCCTTCGCGTCCTTTGCAGCGGGTTGGCTGGCCGATCTGGTCCCGTCGGTGCCGTTGCCATTGGTCTCTGGCACAGCTGTGGCGTCGCCGTCCGCCTCGGCAACCGGAGCACCGTTGCTGGCGGCGGAGTTGGCGGCCGAACTGGCAGTCGGATTGGCAGTGGACTCGGCGCTGGAGTTGGTGGTCGGCGGTGCGGCGCCATCGTCGGTAGACCCGTTGCCCGCGGCCAGCTCGGCGCCGGTGGCCACGTGCGGATCCACCGCCTCCGACACGAGCCGGACCAGCCGGGGCGGCATGATGACGCTGGCCCAGACACCTACCCCGCCCTCGCCTTGGCGCAGCCGGACATCAATGCCGTGCCGGCTAGCCAGCCGGCCGACGACGAACAAACCCATCCGGCGTGACACCGAAGCGTCCACCACTGGCGGGTTGGCCAGCCGCTCATTGGCGTCGGTCAATTCCGCCTCGGTCATCCCCACGCCGCGGTCAGCGACCTCAATCGTGACCGAGCCTTCCGCACCGAATTCGCTGGAGATCATCACGTGGCTGTCCGGGGGTGAGAACTGAGTCGCGTTGTCCAGCAGCTCAGCCAGCAAGTGCACCAGGTCGCTTGCCGCCCGACCGAGCACGAGAACGACGGGTGGCTGCTGCAGCACGAGCCGCTGGTACTGCTCCACCTCGGACACTGCTGCGCGCAACACGTCAACCAGTCGAACCGGCCGGCCGGACCGGTTAGCCGAATCGGTTCCGGCGAGAACCAGCAGGTTCTCGCTATTACGCCGCATCCGCGTCGCAAGGTGGTCCAGCTGGAACAGGTTGTCCAGCTGTTTGGGGTCCTGCTCACCGCTCTCCAGACGATCGATGAGCTTGAGCTGCCGCTCGACCAAACCTTGGGTGCGGCGCGACAGGTTGACGAAGATGTCGTTGACATTGGCGCGTAGCTGAGCCTGCTCGCCGGCCAGCCGGACCGCCTGACTGTGCACCTCGTCGAACGCCCTGGCAACCTGCCCGATCTCCTCGTGGGTGCTGACCGCGACTGGGGCGATCACCTTCTCGGGCACGTCACCATCACGGATCCGGGCCATCGCTTCCGGCAGCCGGTCGGCAACGTCGAGCGCCGTGCGTTTGAGCACACCGAGCGGTCGCAGCAGCGCCCGGGTGATGAACACGCCGACCAGCACACCCAGCGCCAGCGCGAAGAACAGGATGACTGAATTGAGACCAGCCGAAGTGCGCACCTCGTCACGCAGCGCTAGCGCAGTCTGATCGATCCGCTGCCGCAGCTCATTCTCGACAGCGGCAATATTGCCGATCACCGCCGCGTTGCGCCTGTCCCATTCCTCGGGCGAGGTGTTCAGCGGCTCACCGACGGCACCGCGGTTGAGCACGAGCTGCAACAGCCGCTGCCGGGACAGTTCGGCCTCACCACCGACTCGGGCGGCGTCAGCGCGATCGGCCGGTCCCAGGGTCCCCCGGAGTGCGTCCTCTTCGATGCGTAGCCGGACGGCTGCCGTCCGCACATCTTCGATCTGGCCAGGGGTGAGGCGGTTGGCATAGAGGGCCGCGGAAACGATAGCGTGCTGACGACTGATCTGCTCGCGCCCAGCGATCAGCGCGTGCCCAGCCGCAGCGTCATCGGTGACGGCGACATCGTCGAGCTGACGGGTGAGCGCGGCGTCCAGCCCGATCAGCGGGTCGATCGTGGCGCCGTACTCGGTAACCACAACTTCCACCGGACCGAAGCCGGTCGTCACGCTCGCCCGCAGTGGCCCCAGCGCGCTGAGTTGGTTCAACGCGGCGGGGTAACCAGTGGATTGCAGGCCCGGTACCTGGTCGCTGGCCGTTGCGACCGCTTGTGCAGCGCCGTCCACGGCCTGGAACTGCGCGTTCAGCGGCTGCAGGTCACCAGCACGGCCCCTGGCGACGAACGCCGTGGCGAGCTCCCGTTCCCGCTGCACGGCACCAATCAGATCGGACAGCTGCTGCTGCACGCGGACGATCTGGGAGATGCGAGCGTAGCCAGGTCCAGCGTCGGCCTGGTCCACGATTCGCAGCACACCCGCGACCAGGGCGACGATGGTGGGCACCAGCAGGACAGCGGCCAACTTGACCACGACCGGCCAGTTGCGCCAGTGCCACCGGGATCGGGTGGTCACCGGCGCAGTCGTCGGCCCCGACTCCGCAGGGCTGATCACGTCGGTGGTCATGACGCCGCCTCCGCAGGCTGTGACGATGGCGCCTCAGCGGCAAAGCGTGCTTCGGCGCGCCGTGCGTCGGCGGTCATGATGCCGCCTCCGCGGGATGAAGTGCGTCGGCGATCAGACCAGCCTCCCGCGGCGGCCGAGAGTCGCGAGCTAGTCGCTGGCACAGTGGGGTCCCTCCCCAGGGTTTGACGTTGGCCGGCAGGCGCATCCGGCTGGCGCCACGGTTCGCCGCGATCGTGGGCTTCCGCACCGCACGGACGGGGCACCTCTGGCACCGGGCCGGATACGTCCGTTGTAGGTCACGGACGATACGACGGCCTGGGCAGGGCCTTCCCGCGGGTCTCGTAGAACCTCCTCCCTGCTCGCCCAGGGCGCCAGTGTTCTGAGCCCACAACACCCGCTCGGCGTAGACGACTTGACTAGGATGGCCGTACTCCGCTGCCCTGCGTGATATAGCGAGCCGCCAGTCGAGGAGGGCTCACTCCGGAGCGGCAGACAGCGGCGGACGTCACCCCGGTCCCGCGTCAGCGGTGCCGCCGCACCTGCGACACTGGACTCGGCCGAGCCGACCACCAGCCGCGGTGCTAATCAACCCGGAGGAACACACGTTGAGCCCATCGCCTGAGGTCGGGCCACTCATCGTCCAGTCTGACAAGACGCTGCTGCTGGAAGTGGATCATCCTGCGGCTGGCATGGCGCGCGCCGCGATCGCGCCCTTCGCCGAACTCGAGCGCGCACCCGAACACGTGCACACTTACCGAATCACCCCATTGGCGCTGTGGAATGCGCGCGCCGCGGGCCACGACGCTGAGCAGGTCGTTGACGCGCTGGTGCGCTTCTCCCGGTACGCCGTGCCGCAGCCGCTGCTGGTGGATGTCGTGGACACGATGGGCCGCTACGGTCGGCTACAGCTGGTGCACCATCCGGCGCACGGGCTGGTGCTGGCATCGCTGGACCGCGCCGTGCTCGAGGAGGTGCTCCGGCACCGCAAGATCGCGCCCATGCTCGGGGCGCGGGTGGACGACGACACCGTGGCGGTGCATCCCTCCGAGCGCGGCAGGCTCAAGCAAGCGTTGCTTAAGGCCGGTTGGCCGGCTGAGGATCTGGCCGGCTACGTCGACGGCGAGGCGCACCCGATCGAGCTGGCCGAGAACGGGTGGTCGCTGCGTGGCTACCAGCGCGACGCGGTGATCGGGTTTTGGGCCGGCGGTTCCGGAGTCGTGGTCCTGCCCTGCGGCGCAGGCAAGACTCTTGTCGGGATCGGTGCGATGGCACAAGCCCAAGCGACCACGCTGATCCTGGTCACGAATACCGTCGCCGGACGGCAGTGGAAGCGCGAGCTGGTCGCCCGCACGTCGCTGTCTGAGGACGAGGTGGGCGAGTACTCCGGCGAACGCAAGGAGATCCGCCCGGTGACGATCGCGACGTACCAAATCATGACCCGCAAGTCAAAGGGCCAGTACCGGCACCTCGATCTCTTCGACTCCCGAGACTGGGGATTGATCATCTACGACGAGGTCCACTTGTTGCCCGCCCCGGTCTTTCGGATGACCGCCGACTTGCAGTCCCGTCGCCGGCTCGGGCTGACCGCCACCCTGGTGCGCGAGGACGGCCAGGAAGGTGACGTGTTCTCCCTGATCGGGCCCAAACGCTACGACGCGCCGTGGCGCGACATCGAGTCCCAGGGCTGGATCGCGCCGGCAGACTGTGTCGAGGTGCGGGTCACGCTCACCGACGCGGAGCGCTTGGGCTACGCCACCGCCGAGGCCGACGAGCGCTACCGGGTGTGCTCCACCGCGCGAAGCAAGCTGGCCGTCGTCCGCGCGATCATGGATCAGCACCCCGACGAGCCGACCCTGGTCATCGGCGCGTACCTGGATCAACTGGAGGAACTCGGCGAGGTGCTGGAGGCACCGGTGGTCCAGGGCTCGACCCGCAACTCCGAGCGGGAGGCCCTCTACGACGCGTTCCGCCGCGGCGAGGTGCGCACCCTGGTGGTGTCCAAAGTGGCCAACTTCTCCATCGACCTGCCGGAGGCGTCGGTGGCCGTGCAGGTCTCCGGCACGTTCGGCTCCCGGCAGGAGGAGGCACAGCGGCTGGGCCGATTGCTGCGGCCCAAGGGCGACCAACGGCAGGCGCACTTCTACTCGGTGGTGTCCCGGGACACCCTGGACACTGATTACGCCGCGCACCGCCAGCGCTTCCTCGCTGAGCAGGGCTATGCCTACCGGATCGTCGACGCCGATGACGTCCTCGGCCCTCAGCCGCCACATGGACGCTTGTAGCGCTCAGACCGAGCCTACGAACACCACAAGCATCATGTGACGCGGAAATCGGGTTAACGGTGGCGGGCTCACTCGGCGGCAGCGGAGCTGGCTAACCGCAGCCGGGGTGGGAGCTGCTTGTCCAGACCGAAGGGTTCAAGGTTGTGGTCCAGGACGCCGTCGAACGCGGCAGCGATGTCCTCGGTCGTCCAGCACTCACGATGCAGCACCGGCTCCTTGATCCCGGGCTGGCGCACGATGTGCAACTGATCACCGGTGAATCGAACGAGCTGCCCAGTGATTCCTTCAGCCCGGTCTGAGAGCAGGTAAGTGACCAGTGGAGCAACTCTATCCGGGGTTCGACGCGGTGTGACGCGCAACTGCGCGGCGGGGGAACGCTCCACCATCCGGGTCCAGGCCACCGGGCAGACTCCGTTGACTCGGATACCCAGCTCTGCCATGTCCAGGGCCCAGGAGTAGGTCAGGGACGCGACAGCGCCCTTGGAGGCCGCGTAGGTGCCGGCGGCACGTTGCCCGAACGACGAGCCCGATGAGATGTTGACGATCGACCCGGCGCGTTGTGTGCGCATCTCCCGTGCTGCCGCGATGCCGCAGTAGAGGACGCCTAGCACGTTGACCTCGATGAGTTCGCGGGCGACGTCAACATCGTCGTCCCAGGGCAGCGCCGCGTAGTTGAGCGCGGCGTTGTTCACCAGGCCGTCGACCTTGCCGAACTCGGCCAGGCACCGCTCCACAACCCCACTGGCCTGGTCCGGATCGCGTACCGATTGGGCGCTGGCCACCGCACGCCCGCCGCAGCGGCGGATTCGACCTGCGACCGCCTCTGCCAGTTCGCCGTCGATGTCGTTGACCACGACCGAGGCTCCAGACCGGGCGGCATCCAATGCATAGGCCTCTCCTAGCCCGCGGCCGGCTCCGGTGATCACGATCGCCTTGCTTTCGAGGATGCCCATGGCTGCCCGCCTTCGGAGAGGACCGGTGCCTGAGGGCCCGGCGATGACGCCAGTCTCCGGTGGAAAGGGACCGGGATGGCTCGCAGCTCAGCGAAGGGTCACTGCCCAGCGCCAAGCGGGTGGGGCCGTTCGGCGCAACGGGTAGCCTCCAACTAGTCGCTTCGGTACCCCACGACTTAGTCGGCGGTGAGCACCAACGGCTCGCCGTCGGTCACGGCGATGGAGTGCTCCCAGTGGGCGGCACGGGAACCGTCCAGGGTCACCACGGTCCACCCGTCATCGAGTTCCTCGGTCTTGTCGCCGCCTGCGGTGAGCATCGGTTCGATCGCCAGGGTCACCCCAGGTACCAGGCGGGGACCGCGGCCCGGACAGCCCACATTGGGCAGAAATGGGTCCATGTGCATGGCCGTGCCGATGCCGTGACCGCCGTAGTCGGCCACGATCCCGTAGGTCACACCGTGTGCGGTGGCGGCGGCCAGCGCCGCGGTCTCCACCGCATGCGAAATGTCGGTCAGCCTGCCGCCCGATCGTGCCGCAGCGATTCCGGCCTCCAACGCGGCCCGGCAGGCTGCGGACAGCCGGACGTCGGCTTCCGCCATCGTCCCGACATGCACTGTCACCGCGGCGTCGCCGTGCCAGCCGTCGAGGATCGCGCCACAGTCGATGTATAGCTGGTCGCCATCATTGAGCACCTGGTCACGACTCGGTATCCCATGCACCACTTGCTCGTTCACCGAGCTGCAGATCGATCCGGGGAATCCGTGATAGCCCTTGAAGGACGGTACGGCCCCGGCCTCCCGGATCGACTGTTCAGCGAGCTCGTCGAGCTCACCGGTACTCACGCCGGGGTTGGCGTGAACCTCGAGTAGCCGCAGGGTCCGCGCAACCACCGCACCGGCGGCACGCATCGCCTCGATCTCGCCAGGAGATTTGAGTTCGATGCTGGTCCGTCCCCGCAAACGTCGCACCACCGCACGCACCCCACCCCCGGTCATCCCGCTTGTCACGCCCTGGTTCGCAACGCGTCCAGTGCCCGGCCAGTCACATCATGCACCGAACCGGTCGCCGGCACGGTGATCAATCGATCAGCGTAGAAGTCGAGCAGCGGCGCGGTCTGCTCGCGGTACGACTGCTGGCGGCGCCGGATCACGTCCTCGGTGTCGTCCTCACGCCCGCGGGCCAGCAGGCGCTGGACCACCAGATCCTCAGGCGCATCGAGCTCGAGCACCACGTCGATCTCACAATCAAGGTCGCGCAGTAGGTCCGCGAACATCCGAGCCTGGCTGACCGTGCGGGGAAATCCATCAAGCAGGAACCCTGCCCGGCAGTCACTGCCGGCAAGCCGTTGCGTGACCATCTCGTTGGTGAGCTCGTCGGGCACCAGCGCACCGGAGTTCAGATACTGCTCGACCTGCTGGCCCAACTCACTCCCATCGTCGACATGAGCCCGGAACAGGTCACCGGTCGAAATGTGTGGGACGCCGAGCTCCGCGCTCAGCACGGCCGCCTGGGTGCCTTTGCCCGCGCCCGGCGGGCCAACGATGAGGATTCGCACTACCGCAGGAACCCTTCATAGTTGCGCTGCATCAGCTGGCTCTCGATCTGCTTCACGGTGTCCAGTCCGACCCCTACCATGATCAGCACAGCGGTGCCACCGAAGGGGAAGTTCTGGTTCTGCCCGCTACCGGTCAGGTCGAGGAACAAGTTGGGCAGTACCGCCACGGTACCCAGATACAGCGAGCCGGGCAGGGTGATGCGGTTCAGCACGAAGCCCAGGTATTCGGCGGTCGGGCGCCCCGGCCGGATGCCGGGGATGAAACCGCCGAATTTCTTCATCTCCTCGGCGCGTTCGTCGGGGTTGAAGGTAATCGCGACGTAGAAATACGTGAAGAAGATGATCATCAAGAAGTACAGCGAGATGTGCACCCAGCTGGACTGGTCCACCAGGTAGCGGCTGATGAAGTTCTGCCACCATCCCGGCTCGCCGGTGGGCGAAGTGGTCAGCCGCGCGATGAGGTCGGGCAGGTAGAGCAGCGACGACCCGAAGATGACAGGAATGACGCCCGCTTGATTCACCTTCAGCGGCAGGTAGGTCGAGGTGCCGCCGTACATTCGGCGGCCGATCATCCGCTTGGCGTACTGTACGGGGATCCGTCGCTGGCCTTGCTCGACGAACACCACACTGGCGATGATCGCCAGACCGAAAAGGCACACGAACATGAAGATCAGCGGACCGTTCTGATCCAGGATGTTCTTGCCCTCGGCCGGGATGCGTGCGGCGATCGACGTGAAAATCAGCAGCGACATGCCGTTGCCGATGCCCCGTTCGGTGATCAGCTCGCCTATCCACATCACCACGGCGGTGCCGGCCGTCATCACCATGACGATGACGACCAGGTTGAACACCGATTCGTCCGGAATGGGTGGCAGCGCGCAGTCCGAGAACAGCTGGCCCCGCACCGCCAGCGCCACGATGCCGGTGGCCTGCAGGACAGCCAGCGCGATCGTCAGGTAGCGGGTGTACTGGGTCAGCTTGTTCTGGCCGGACTGTCCCTCCTTCTTGAGCTGCTCGAAGCGGGGGATCACGACGGTGAGCAATTGAACGATGATGCTCGCGGTGATGTAGGGCATGATCCCTAGCGCGAATACCGCCAGCTGTAACAACGCCCCACCGCTGAACAGGTTGATCAGCGAATAGATGTTCTGGTTGTCACCACGCTGCACCTGGTCCAGACACTGCTGGATATTGACGTACGAGACCCCCGGAGAGGGCAACGTCGCGCCGATCCGGTAGATCACCACCATGCCGAGGGTGAAGAGGATCTTGCGGCGCAGATCCGGCGTCGCAAGGGCCGAGCGGAAGGCGCCGAGCACTCCTACCTCCTGGGCACGGCCGTGGTGAGGCCGTCGATCGTGGACCGGCGGTCGCATCACCGGGGGCGGCGACCGGGCGATGCAGGGGCACGTGACGGCGCATGCCAGCCAGCTCGCCCACGCACTCTGGCCGACTGTAACAGCAGTGCCGACCTGTATTAACAGAGCCCGTAAGGGCCGTCAGCGCCACCTACAGCTCGGTGCTGCTGCCGCCTGCCGCCGAAATCTTGTCCCGTGCGGAACCAGAGAATGCCTGGGCGCTGATCTGCAGCGCCACCCCACCGAGATCACCGTTGCCGAGTACCTTCACCGGTAATCCCTTCCGCACAGCACCGGCAGCCACCAGCTGCTCTGGTCCCACGGTCCCGCCGTCAGGAAACAACCGGGCCAAGTCACCGACGTTCACGACCTGGTACTCGGTACGGAACCGGTTGCGGAAACCTTTGAGCTTGGGCAGCCGCATGTGAATCGGCATCTGCCCGCCTTCGAAACTCGCGGGCACATTCTTACGAGCCTTGGTTCCTTTGGTACCGCGCCCTGCGGTCTTGCCCTTGGACCCCCCGCCGCGACCGACTCGCACCTTGGCGGTCTTCGCGCCAGCGGCCGGACGCAGGTGATGAACCTTGATCGTCATTTCGAGTCGACCTCCTCCACCGCCACCAGGTGACGGACGGTGGCGATCATGCCGCGAACCTGGGAGTTGTCCTCTTTGACCACAGACTGCCGGATCTTGCGCAGTCCCAGCGAACGCAGGGTCTCGCGCTGGTTGCGCAGGCTACCGATGGTGCTGCGCGTCTGGGTGATCCGCAGCGACGGTCGTACCGTCGAATCTGGCTGTGCCATCTCACGCTCCCTGTGCGGCACGCGCCCGCAACATGCCGGCCGGGGCCACGTCCTCCAGTGGCAGGCCGCGCCGGGCGGCCACCTCCTCAGGACGCTGCAAACCCTTCAGCGCGGCCACTGTGGCGTGCACGATGTTGATCGCGTTGTCACTACCCAGTGACTTGGACAGCACGTCGTGCACACCTGCGCATTCCAGCACCGCTCGTACTGGGCCTCCCGCGATGACCCCGGTACCAGGAGAGGCAGGGCGGAGCAGCACAACACCTGCCGCAGCCTCGCCGGTGATCGGATGCGGGATGGTACTGGCAATCCGAGGAACCCGGAAAAAGTTCTTCTTGGCTTCCTCCACGCCTTTCTGGATCGCCGCCGGCACCTCTTTGGCCTTTCCGTAGCCGACGCCGACCATGCCGTCACCGTCGCCCACCACGACCAGCGCGGTAAAGCTGAAGCGCCGGCCACCTTTGACGACCTTGGCCACCCGGTTGATCGCGACCACGCGCTCGAGGTGCGGGCTCTTTTCCTGCTGGGCCGCGCCGCGGCCCCCGTCGCGGCGGTCCCGACGATCGCTGCGCTCGCCTCCGCCTTCCCGCCGCATGCGTCCAGGCATCAGGCGTTCCTTCCG
>JALZDU010000250.1 GCA_030862405.1 Actinomycetota bacterium
CGTCCTCGGTGACGAACACCTCACCGTGCTGGAACGGGTTCATCGTCCCGGGATCGACGTTGAGATAGGGATCGAGTTTCTGCATGGTCACCCGCAGGCCGCGAGCGGTCAGCAGCTGGCCAAGGCTGGATGCGGTGAGCCCCTTGCCCAGCGAGGAGGCGACGCCTCCGGTGACGAAAAGGTACCTGGTTGGGCGAGCGTGCTTCGCCAAGACCGTCTCCCGTGGTCCGGACCGGCCCTGTCCATCAATGACCGGTTATGCGGCAGCTGGCGGCACGCCACCGACCACCTGGCGGCACACCACCGACCACGGAGCCTCACGGTAACACTGTCCCTCAAGGTAATCCCTGGGCCTCACGGAAAAACCCTGACAGCGTCCGCTCCGATCCACGGAGCCAACGCGCCGATCAACCCTGGATGGCGGGAACCACAGCCTGCGCGTTGCCGCCGGTACCGTACCGTCCGGCCCGACCCTCCGCCTGCTCGGCCAGCGCGAGAACCGTCACTACTCGCCCAGCCGACGTGCTGACGTCGTCGACGGTGGACAGCACCGAGGTCGCCGCGGTGTCGGCTCGCACCACGCCGATCGGACCGTTGCCCTCACCTGACCCAGGCCTACCGGCGAGCACCGCACCCGCGCCGGAGCGGTCCAGCTGGGTCGCGAAGCGGGCCAGGATGCCGGCCCGGTCACCGCTGCCGTTGCCGCGGCTCGCGCCGCCGGTGAGCACCACCGCAAGTTGCGCCGGCTGCGGCTGGGGACCGACCCGGACGAAACCACCGTCACCGAGCCCGGCGATGACTGCAGTGGTCTCAGCTGGTGTCGCCTGCGCTTTCCCGCTCTGTGGGTTGGTCAGCAGCAGTGAGCCGAGCAGCCCGCCGGACAGTGTCCCGGCGTCGGGCGCGGTAGGCAGCCGCAGCCCGGCCGGCAGCAGTCGGGTGGTGAGTTCGCTGAGTTGATCGGAGCGGGACGGGTCGGTGAACGCCTCGGTCAGCTGCAGTTCACCGGTGACGGTGGCACCGGCGTTTCCCAGGAGCACGGTCACAGCATCACGGTCGGTCGGATCAGCGTCCGCAGTAGTGACGAGCACCACGGTGCGACCACGCAAGATGCCGGCAACCGCGCGAGGCCCGACCGCGGCGCCGAAGATGTCGGCATCGGCCAACCGGGCGCGCAGCGCATTGCTCTGTGCCTCCAGGTCGCTCACCTGGCGGCCCAACTGATCGCGATTGGAGCTGAGCCCCGACAGCAGCCGGTCGCTGATAGCGGTGGATCCGAGCACCACCCCCAGGGCGAGGGCGAGAAAAACGGCGGCGATGGAGATCACGTGGTACCGCAGTGAGATCACGGCCTATCCCAACCCCTTGACCCATGAGACGACGTCATTCCAGGTGTCGCTGACCAGCACGCTGTAGGCGCCTCCGATGTTGGAAACCAGCAGCGCCGCAGCGATCGCGAGAAAGGCGGCGAGCACGATGAGCAGCACCGCCCCGGTCGACACCCGGCTGCGGTACAGGGCGGCGACGGCATGACCGTCGACAAGTTTGCTGCCCAGCCTCAGCCGAGTGAGAAAGGTGGACGGGTTGGATCCCGACCGGCCCCGGTCGAGGAACTCGTGCAGGGTGGCCTGGAAGCCGACTGTGATCACGAGCGCGGCGCCGTGTGCCTCGGCCAGCAGCAGCGCCAGATCCTCCGGATTGCTCATCGCCGGGAACGTCACCGCGCCGATCCCGAGGTCCTGAATCCGCTCGAGCCCCGGGGCGAAGCCATCAGGTTGCGCGGGTACCACAACCTCTTGGGCCGCCTTGAGCGTGCTGGTCTTAACCTGACGCGGGTCGCCGACGATGAGATGCGGCCGATGCCCGGCGGCGTGCAACGCGTCGGCGCCTGCTTCGACGCCGATCAACACCGGGTGGTATTCGTGGATGAAGTGCCTGAGCGCGGCCAAGTCGGCGGTGTGGTCGTAACCCGCCGCCACGACCAGCACGTCCCGGCCGTGGATGGACACCTCGACGTCGGGTACGCCGACCCGGTCGATGATCAGTGCACGCTCATGCCTGAGAAACTCGATGGTGTTCGCGGAGAACGCTTCAAGCTGGGCGGATAGCCCCGACTTGGCTTCGATCATCAGGTCGGCGATCGAGTTGGCGGTCTGCTCGATGCCGCGAGCATGCTCGGTATCCCCGACATACACCCCGCCTTCGTGCAGCCGCAGCCGGGTGCCGTTCTTGATCCGCATCACCTCAGGACCGACCCCGTCGATGAGGAGGATGCCCGCCGCCACCAGGATCTCAGGGCCTAGGTTCGGGAATCGACCGGAGATCGACGGTGCGGCATTGACAACCCCAGCAACGCCAGCGGCCACCAACGCATCGGCGGTTCTGCGGTCCAGATCGACCTGATCGAGCACCGCGATATCGCCCGGACCGACGCGGCGTACCAGCGCGTCGGCGCGGCGGTCCACCTTGGCCAGCCCACTGACGCCGGGCAGCTCATGGCCGGGCCGGTTGAGCAGACCGGAGATTCTCATGCCGGTGATGGTGGCAAAACCCGCGCCGCTGCCAGGGGAGGCGCGCCGCAGCCAGCAAGCTTGCTCTTGTCCGCGGTCGCGGACGAGAGCAGCTCCTCGGCGTGGGCACGCCCGGTGTCGGTGTCATCCAGTCCGGCCAACATCCTGGCCAGCTCGCTGACGCGGGCCACTCCCTCGAGCTGCCGGACCCCGCTACGGGTCAGGCCGGTGGCGTAGGTTGCCTTGTCCACCACGAGATGCCGATCCGCGTAGGCAGCAACCTGGGGCAGGTGGGTGACGACCACGACCTGATGGCTGCGGGCCAGCCGGGCCAACCGGCGCCCAATCTCCACCGCGGCGCGTCCGCCGACACCGGCGTCGACCTCGTCGAACACCATCGTCGGTACCGGATCGGCGTCGACGAGCACCACCTCCAGCGCCAGCATCACCCGGGACAGCTCTCCCCCGGACGCGCCCTTGTGCACCGGCAGTGCCTCGGCGCCCGGATGGGGGGCCAGGCGCAGCTCCACCTCATCGGTGCCATCCGGCCCAGCCCGCAACCGCCTCCCGGCCACGGTGAGTCCGGCGGCGTCACCGTCCACTGCCAGGACAGGCTGGACCGCCACGGACAGTTGCGCCTGGCTCATGGCCAGCCCCGCAAGCTCGGCGGTGACGGCGTCGGAGAGCTCGCGGGCGGCCGCCGTCCTCGCCGTAGTGACGGCGGTGGCATGGCGGGCCAGCTCATCGGCCAGTTCGTCACGCCGGGCCGCCAGCGAGGCCATGGCTGCTTCGGAGGTGTCCAGACCAGCCAGGCGCTGGCGGGCGTGGCGTGCCCATGCCAGCACACCGTCAACGTCGGCGGCGTACTTGCGCGTGAGCCCCTTGAGCTCGGCCTGGCGGGTCAGTACCTGCTCGAGACGGGCCGGGTCGGCATCCAGCCCCTCCAGGTAACCGCCGAGTTCGGCACCGACATCACCAAGTAGCGCCGCGACTTCCACCAGGCGGGGGACCAGCGCCTGCAGCGCAGGATCCTGCACCGTCTGCAGCCGGCGGCGGGCCTGCCCAACCAGACCGATCGCCCCCGGCTGGTCGGGGTCCGGGTCGAACGCACCGCTGATCGCGGACTGCGCGATGGCGGCGGTCTCACGCAGCTGATCAGCGTCGGCAAGCCGCCGAGCCTCGACGATCAAGGCACCGTCCTCCCCGGGCTGGGGGTCGATAGCGGTGATCTCGGCGAGTCCGTGACCGAGCAGATCTGCTTCCCTGGCCAGCTCCCGAGATCGATCCCGCCGGGTGGTGAGCTCAGCGCAGCAATGCAGCCACTCCTGCCGGATGCGGCGGTAGGCCTCCAGCGGCCCGAACACCACATCGCCGGCGAAGCGGTCCAGCACGGCCCGCTGCTCACCGGGTCGCAGCAGCCTGAGCTGATCGTTCTGACCGTGTACCGCGAGCATTCCGTCGGCCAGGTCGGCCAGCACCCCCGCCGGGACCGAGCGACCACCGAGGTGCGCGCGGGAGCGACCGTCTGCGGTGAGCGTGCGGCTGGCGATGAGGCTGCCGTCCTCATCGGTTTGGGCACCCACCTCCTTCGCCAGGTCCGCTGCCGAGCTGCCCTCGGGTGGCCGGAAGCGACCCTCCACGACGGCACGGTCGGCGCCACGGCGCACCCGGGAGGCGTCGGCCCGCCCGCCGGCGAGCAGGTGCAGGCCGGTGACCACCATCGTCTTGCCGGCTCCGGTCTCACCAGTCACCACGGTCAGACCGGGGTGCAGGTCCAGGGTGGCCTCGTCGATCACACCGAGGCCCTCGATGCGCATCTCGGTGAGCACGGGCCGCACCCTAGCGCGCCGCCCGCGCCCTAGCGGTCAGCGCGGGCCGTCAACCTAGGCAGTCAACCCGATTTGGGGCCCCGCCAACCCTGCACCGGCAACTCGAACTTGCGCACCAAGCGGTCGGTGAACGGAACATCGTGTAGGCGCACCAGCCGGATCGGCGTGGCGCCACGGACCACCTCGACCCGAGCGCCCGCCGGCAGCTCGAAGGTGCGCCGTCCGTCGCAGCACAGCACCGCAGCATTGCCATCCGGATCGGTTTCGACGGCCACCACCGAGTCCGGTGACACCACAAGCGGGCGGGCAAACAGCGCATGGGCATTGCTGGGCACGATGACGAGCGCGTCGACGTCCGGCCACACCAGCGGTCCACCGGCGGAGAAGGCATAGGCGGTGGAGCCGGTGGGGGTGGCGCAGAGCACTCCGTCGCTGCCGAACCCGGAGACCGGCCTGCGGTCCACCTCGAGCACCACGTCGAGGATCCGTTCCCGGCGGCTCTTCTCGACGCTGGCCTCGTTGAGTGCCCAGGTTCGGGCCAGCGTGGAACCGTTTAGGGTGGCGAGGACCTCGACGGTCATCCGCTCGTCGACGAGGTAGTCGCCGGCGACGATGGCGTGA
Source organism: Actinomycetota bacterium (assembly GCA_030862405.1). GTDB lineage: Bacteria > Actinomycetota > Actinomycetes > Mycobacteriales > Pseudonocardiaceae. Next base: position 4,958 of record JALZDU010000250.1, read on the forward strand.
ATCGCCTCATCGAGGGAGTCCAGCTCGGCTTCGGCGAGGAAACCGACCCTGCCCAAGTTCACCCCGAGCAGCGGAACGCCGCACGGTCGGGCCAGTTCGGCAGCCCGCAGCAAGGTGCCGTCGCCACCGAGCACCATGACGAGATCCGCGCCTGCGGCGGCGTCCGGACCGGTGGGCATCTCCTGGCCGCACAGCGCGGGATCGAGATGGGTGGCTTCCTCGGCGAGCACCCGCAGCCCAATTCGGGCGGCGGCCAGCCGGTTTGCGACCTTTTCTACGATACGCAAGTTCTCGGGATGCCCGGTGTGCAATACCAGAAGGACCTCGCCTCCCATACTCATTGTGCCAGCTTCATGGCGGACCCTCCTGCACAGCGGTATGCACCAATTCTTCGGCGCGACGCCGCGAATCGGCCGGACCGCGGCGAAACCATAAGAAGTACTCAACGTTGCCCGACGGCCCTGGCAGTGGGCTCGCCGTGGCATCGACCAGGCAGAGCCCGAGATTACCGGCGACCGCTGCCACGTCCAGCATGGCCTGCGCACGCAGCACCGGGTCACGGACCACACCGCCGGCCCCCAGGTTCTCCCGACCCACCTCGAACTGGGGTTTCACCATCGGAAGCAGGTCGCCGTCGGGTGTGGTACAGCCGGCCAGCGCAGGTAGCACCAGGCGCAGTGAGATGAAGGACAGGTCAGCCACGGTCAGATCAACGGCGCCACCGATGTCCTCGGCCTGCAGCGTCCGTACGTTCGTTCGGTCATGCACCCAGACCCGTGGGTCAGTACGCAATGACCAGGCGAGCTGCCCGTAGCCGACGTCGACGGCAACCACTTCACGAGCGTCGCGATGCAGCAACACGTCGGTGAAGCCGCCGGTGGACGCGCCGGCATCCAGGCAACGCCGGCCAGCGATGGTAGGGCCTCCCCCGGTGAGCGCATCTAGTGCACCGAGCAGCTTTCGGGCGCCCCGCGACACCCACTCGGGTTCGTTTTCCAACGCTGCGACCAGCAATGGGGTGTCGGGATCGACTCCGGTGGCCGGCTTGGTAGCTGTCACTCCGTGGATCCGGACCCTCCGCTGTGCCACAAGTTCAGCGGCGTGATCGCGAGATCGGGCCAGACCGCGCCGTACCAGCTCTGCGTCGAGCCGGGCCCTGCGGACCACTTAGACCTCGTCGATGTTGGACAGGGCTGCGGTGAGCGAGTCCTGTACGGCGTTGAACCGGGCAACGTGGTCAGCGGTCGCAAGCTCATCGAGGCCTTGCAGGTCGGCGAGTGCGTCGGCGATGCTGGTATCGCTAAGAGGTGGCTGGGATGTCATGTAACTTTCTCCTCAACCTGTTTCCGGGGGGCGTATCTCCGGGGCCGCTGGGGTCCCCGCCACGCTACTGAGCGGCATCATCGCGCAAGCCCACGGCGGCCAGTGCCGCGTCGGCGGCAGCGTCACAGGCACGAACGTCCACCGGTCCGGCGTGCTCAGCCCACCAGGCGGCGCATAGCGTCCGCAGCGCATCGAGCGGGTCACCAGCCCCTTCGTCGCCGTGCAACAACAGCGTGCGGTCAGCTGAATCGACGCGCCAACCGAACTGCGCCCGGATCCGGGTCTTGTCGAGAGACCCTCGCAACGCCCGGAGATCGGCTCCGACATACATTGGCCGTTGCTCTGGTGGAGCCGCGAGCAACGCGACGGCGTCGGCGACTCCAGACAAGACCAGCAATGAATCCAGGCCGACGGCGTGAGCACCGGCGATATCGGTGTCCAAGCGGTCACCAACTAACAGCGGGCGCTGTGCACCGGTACGGTTCACAGCCGTGTCGAGCAGCGGACGTGCCGGCTTGCCGGCTACTGTAGGCTCTCGGTCGGTTGCGGCCTGCAACGCCGCGACCATGGCGCCATTGCCGGGCAGCAAACCCCGCTCAGTGGGCAACGTGCGATCGATATTGCACGCGATCCACATCGCGCCGCAGCGGATCGCCAGGCATGCCTCCGCCAGCAGTGACCACCCGGTTTCTGTGGAGTGACCCTGCACGACCGCGGCAGGCCGCTCGGATGCCACCGCCACCGGCCGGAGCCCGGCCGACCGCACCGCGGAGACCAGTGCCTCAGAGCCAACGACCAGGACGGCGGCGCCCGGCGGCAGCTCGGCCTCCAGCATGGTCACCGCGGCCTGCCCACTGGTGATCACATCATCCGGCACTGCCCGGATGCCCAGCGCGGTGAGGTGCTCGGCGACCTCGTCGGGTGCCCGAGATGCGTTGTTGGTCATGAACAGCACGGCTCGACCGGCCTGGCGCAGCTCGTCGACCACGGCCGGCGCCTCCGGCACAACGTCGGCTCCCCGGACCACGGTGCCGTCGAGATCGAGAATTACGGCGTCGTAGCCCTCCAGCGGAGCGCTCACTGCGGATCCACGCGCTGACTGAGCTCGATGGCTCGCTCCCCGGCATCGGTGGCCTCTTCGGTATCCACCTCGGCGGCGGCCAGGAACCAGCGGATCGCATCCTGTTCGCGGCCGGCAGCGAGCAGATTATCCGCATATGCATAGCGCAGCCTGGCCCGCCACGGCTCCGGTCCCGCCACCTCCAGCTCCGAACCTTGCAGTGCAACAACCGCAGCGTCGAACTGGCCAAGGTCACGCCGCGCTCCGGCGGCGACCATCCGGAGCTCGACCGCCTCATCAGTGCTGAGCTGCGCTGCTTCAGGGCTGCGGGCAATTTCCAATGCGCGCTCTGGACGCCCCAGCGCACGCTCGCAGTCGGCCAGCACCGCCAGCCGTCCCGGACCGCCGCCCAGCCGGCGTGCAGCGCGAAGCTCGGCTAACGCCTCTGACCATTCCCCCGCGTGGTAGGCGGCGAGACCCGCCGCCTCCCGGACTGCGGCGACCCGACCCGCACGGCTACGGGCGAACCGGGCGTGCGCCAGGGCCAGCCGCGGGTCTTCGTCCAGCGCACGACCGGCCGCTACCAGGTGGCTTCCGACAAGGTCGGCCAACCCTTTCGGCAGGGTCAACAGTTCCTGGCGGACCTCCCGATCCAATTCGCTAGCTTCTGCGCCTACGGGAAGCTCCGGACGGGCTGTGTCGACTTCTTCGTCGCGGCGCCGCGACGGCGCACGACCGCCCTCCTCGGCTCGGCGGCCCCGTTTTCCCATCCGGCCCTCGTCCCCACCAGGGTTGCGCCCGCGACGCGTTCCCGGGTCCCGGCCCGCACCTGGAGTCAGATTCATTCCAACTGGCACGGGGACAAATCCTCTCATCATTCGCAAAACTAAGGGGCCCCCGGGTGGTTGGGGGCCCCTTGTGTGGGGTTTGTGTTCGGCGGTGTCCTACTCTCCCACACCCTGGCGGGTGCAGTACCATCGGCGCTGGAGGGCTTAGCTTCCGGGTTCGGAATGGG
>JALZDU010000265.1 GCA_030862405.1 Actinomycetota bacterium
CGCCTCGACTGGCTCTCGACCCGCCGGCTGGGCGCCTGGCTGCGCAGCGTCGGCTACAGCGGCGGGGTCAACCCCGAGGTGCTGCATGCCCGCCTGCTCGCCGCCCCGCGCGGCGCCACCGGCGAACACGGTGCCACCAACGTCGGGATCACCCGGGCCTTGCTGGCCGCGCTGAGCACCCTGGTCGAGCAGATCAAGGCCCTGTCCGAGCAGATCAGCGAGCAGCTCGACGCGCACGCCGATGCGCACATCTTCACCAGCCTGCCCCGCTCCGGGCGGGTGCGCGCCGCCCGACTGCTCGCCGAGATTGGTGATTGCCGCGCCCGGTTCCCCACCCCGAGGCCTTGTTCTGCCTGGCCGGCGCCGCGCCCTCCACCAGACAGTCCGGCAAGATCAAGGTTGTGAGCTTTCGCTGGTCCGCGGACAAACAGCTCCGCGACGCCGGGTGCGACTTCGCCGGGGACAGCCGACGCGCCAACCCCTGGGCCGCCACCCTCTACAACGACGCCATCGCCCGCGGCCACGACCACCCGCACGCGGTGCGCATCCTGGCCCGCGCCTGGCTTTACATCATCTGGCGCTGCTGGCAAGACGGAGCGGCCTACGACCCCGCTCAGCACAAGGCTCTGCAAGCCCTGCTCGCCAGCCAACCCGCTGCCGCCGCCTGGCCACACCGTCGACTGTTCCTCCGTCCCAGCCAAACCACGCCTGAGCGCCGGAGGCGTCAACGTGGAGCGCCCGCAGCGAAGCGAGGACGAACGACGTTGACACCGACAAGCGATGGCGCACACTCCCAGACGGCGGAACAGCCCGGGGCTTGACACAGGGCTACTCACAGCAGGCCCTCGTCCCGCAACCAGATCTCACACGCCGTCGTCCACTGTGCCGTGTGCGGTATCCGGGTCTCGCCGTGTCGGCCGTAGCGCACGCCGTCAACCAGACCCAGGCCGTGCCAACCGCGTGGGTAGACGTGCGCGCCGGCCCGTCAAGCAACTGCAGCCAGCGCCAGCCCACCTGTTCGTCCGCGGCGTCGCCGAGCAGTCAGAGGTCGACCTCACCCGTTGGGCGGTGAGCCAAGCGACGCCGTAAGCCATGAGTCGGATCTTGTTCAGCCGCGGTCGGACGGCGTGTCCCAACCGGCGATCAACGCAGAGGCCGAGGCCGCGACGGTAATGGGTGCGACTGGCAAGTAATAGCGCACGGGGCTGCCGGGCCGGAGCAAAGACGTCAAGCTCACCGCCTCACCCCGCACCACCAGATCGGGGTCGTCAGCCAGTCGTTCAGGGATCTTCGCGACGGCCTCGTACAGGTTGCCGAAGAACCAGTGCGCGTGGCCGAGCTGAGCGATGGTCAGCAGCGATGCGGTGGCGCTCCGACGGCGAGGCGATGCATTCAATTGTCGGCTCCAGCAGTAGGTGCGGGGCGAAATTAGCAGTGCTCGCGCTGGGCGTCGGCTTGCCCCCTCCGGTCGGCCTGCGGTGGTCGTTCCCAGGATGAGCAGGTGAGCGTCGCGCCTGCGAAGGTTGCCGTACAGCCTGGTGCGGCAGTGACGCGTGGTCGGTACCGCGTCGCGGTCGGGGTGGCGGTCGCCGGGTTGGTGGCCAACGTGTTGATCGTCCTGACCGGCGCGCTCGTGCGTCTGACCGGTTCCGGACTCAGCGGCCGCTGACTGGCTCGCGGGCCACCCGGCGAGCAATCTCCTCCACCTGCTCGACAGTGAGGACGGGTGCGCCGCGACCGTGCACCGCTTGGCTCAGCAATCGGCGGACCAGCGCTGACGTGGGAAGCTGCTCGGCTGCTGCGCGTCGGCGTAGCTGGCTGTCCAGATCCTTGGTGATGCGCAGCGAGAGCGGGACGTCCAGTGCAGCCGCGCTCTCAGCGGCCGCGATCTCGGCGGCCTCAGCCTCCTCATCGGCGTACTCCTCACGGACGGCTCGGACCTCGGCGGCGGTCGTCGCGTCGTTGGTCATGGCAGGCCCTGCCCTTCGTACTCGCGGAGATCGGCTCCGCTGCTCTTCCACGCCGTCG
>JALZDU010000394.1 GCA_030862405.1 Actinomycetota bacterium
GTGTGGGCGCGCCGTCCGGTTGGTCCGGGCGCGACAACTCGCGCCGCTGGCCGCGCCTGGGCACCCCCGCCGCCAGGATCGCGAGCTCCTGGGCGCTCACCCCCAGCGCTGCGCTCAGCGCACGCACCGTATGCGGATAGGGGTGGCGGCGTTCACCGCGCTCCAGGGCGCTGATGGCCTTGACGCTGAGCTCGGCGCGTTCGGCTAGCTGCTCCTGAGTCAGACCCGCACGCTCGCGGAACCGCCGCAGCACGACACCAAAAGCCTCGGGCCCGACTCCCACACTTCGAAGTGTGGGGGTTGCGTGGGTGGTCCGCCACCCCCCGTGGCCGAAGACTGTGTGCAAGGCCCCACAGACGCCATTCCCGGCGGGGGATCCGTCCTGCACCACAGCCAGCGAGTAAAAGGAGAACCAGATGTCTACCGAGGTACGAGCAGAAATTTTAGGGAGAAACCATGCACCCCGACCCACCCTCGGCCCGAGGTGAGAGACCGACTACTCACCTCACCGCGCTGAACCGCGATCACTGGACCAGGTCAGCAAAGCACGGATCACTAGGAGGTCAACATGACGGCGGCCAGAGAAGCGAGCATGCTCTGCGGGTATCGGCCATCGCAGCTCGGCTCGGTGTACTGAGTGAGCGTATGGGGCGACTCATTGGGCCGCTCTTGACAGTGCAATCAGCAGCTTCAACTCTTACTGGAGGAACTCATGTCCAGACGTCTGACGACATCAGCGACGATCAACGGCGTCGACGACGAGACGTTCGGCTCGAACGAATTCGGCCACGCCGAGTTCACACGCGAGACGATTCTCAGCGACGCGCAGCCCCAAAATGTGATGCGGATGCAGTGCCGATGGGGCGGGGAGTGCCGAGCCGAATTAGATCTGACCGGTGAGGTTTTGGATAACTCAGACGTACGGATCTCCGGCGTGGCCCGCCTCTTCGAGGGGACCAGCGAGGACACGAACGACCTCGACGGCAGCACCGAATTCACGTTCATAGTGCCGCGGGGCAAAAACGTCTCGAATCACCAGCGCGTGGACAACACCGATGAGGGCGGCGACTACGCCACCATCGACATGACGGTGAATAACTCCATCGTTGAGGAGTAGGAAACACTGGAACAGCAGTGCTACCGGCTACAGGTGGAGATCACTTCACTCGCCCACTGGATGTGTACAGTCTGTTCCGGCTCTGCATGGATGGCAACAACTGGCTCTGGGATTGCTAGCGCCGTCTACTTCAGCGGCTCCAAGAACGACACCATCAGCGCCCGGGAACACCTTCCGATGGTCAGTGAGCAAGAAAGGGATCTCGTGATCACCATCAGCACCAACCGTGCTTGAATCACAAGCTGTCGAAGCAGTCGATCTTGGCCAGTAGGGCGAGTGATTGCTTCGACAGCTTGTGACTGCCGGGTCCTGCCGCCAGCGTCATGGAACGGACCTTCTGGGCCAGGGTGGCGCGCGAGGATGCCGACCCAGTGTATTACCAAGGCCATCGCCGCGCTGCGAGAGGAACACCGCAAGCAGTGTGCCACCATAGTCAACCTGTGAAAGGAGGAGCCGTGAGAACACCTCGTAGTCTCGTGGTCCTGTCTCTTGCCACCGCCATCTTGGTCGCCTCGGCAACGGCGTCCGTCCATCCCGCCTTCGGATTTGGCACGATCAACGCATTCGGTCAGCGCAGTGAGCACGAGCGCATCACGCGGGCTGCGCTCGCGTGCCCGGCGGGGATACCTTCCGACGGCTCGTGCTTCGAGCCGAAGTCGATCGACCAGCTTGCCGGGAAGACGGGGACCTTTGGCGCCGTGGGGTCACCCGACTCCGACGAGATCTTCAACTCAGCTGCGCACTGCGACGACGCTGACTTCCTCAATGCCCCGGGTTACCCGCGGACGCGTGCCCAGGCCACGGCGCAGCTCCAAGCCTGTGTGAACCACCTACGCATGCGGTTCGACCAGGGCAGGACCGCGGCCGCTGCGCTCCTCGAACCTGACGGGACCCTCGAGGGCGACCAGGTCGACCTGACGACCGACTGCACGTTCACCGGTGGTTTCGCCGGAAGGGCGAAGTGCAACACCATTGAGGGTTTCGGGCGGGCGCTGCACGGGATTCAGGACTTCTACTCCCACAGCAACTGGGCCGACACAGCCGGACGCGGCCCCATCACGATCGACAACCCGCCGGGACTGAACCTACCAGCACCGAGCCCAATCCTCGACCTCCGTGTTACAGCGGCGATCAGCGTGCCACTTGATCTGACGACCGGGTTCTTCAAGACCACGCTGGGCATTCCCCGCGACAATTGCCCCGCTACCAATGAGAGAATCACACACGCCTGCTTGAACAAGGACAACGCCCTGATCGACCCGACCTCGGGAGCGGTGACTGACCCCACGACCCCACGGGGGAGGGTGGGCACCAACGCGCAGAAGGCTGTCACAGGCGCCATCATCGAGACGCGACGACAGTGGGCGGATTTCCGTGCCGCGCTGATCACTACCTACGGCGCCGAACGCGGCAAGCGGATGATCAGCGCGCTGACACAGGACGTTCCCTAGTCGGATCTGATCTCCGCGATCGACACAACGTCGAGCACGGCCGACGACATCGACGCCCATAGAAGCCGCGGCGTCAGCAATCATGGACGCCATCTCCAGCGACGATGACCTCACCGACTATCGCATCGGCCTCGTCCACAACAAGGACCTCTACTCAGGGTGCTCCTCGGACAGCCTGCGGTCGAGGGTCGCGTAGGCCCGAGCAAACCTTGCGCAACTGGGTAAACGCCTATCGAGAAACTCATGCCGGCGAGGTACCGCCACTGAACGTCTCCGAGCGCGCCCGCCTCCGGGAACTCGAGAAAGAAGTCCGCGAACTCCGTCTCGAAAAGGAGTTTTTGGGAAAAGCACAGGGTCGTTTCAAGATCGTGGATCATGTTGTGAGCTGGAGGATTTTGAAGGGCCGGTCCATGGCGCGGGTAGCCCAGCGGGTGGTCTCGGTGATGTCGCGTCGTCCGCTAAGCCGGATCGCTCCGACCGCGAGGTTGCGCAGGGCGGCCATGACCCGCGGCCCGGATCGGGTGTGGGCGCTGGAGTGGTCTTCGCGCCAGGTGGTGTCCCGCAGCCAGTGCAGCGACTCGATGCCCCATTGTCCGCGGACCAGCTCGGCGAGCAGCGCGGGTCCGGCGCGCTCGGGGGTGAGGTTGGTCAGGCCGAGGGCGGCGGCCGCGGAAGTGGGGGTGCCGTCGGGGTCGGTGACGTAGCGCTCGACCAGCCAGGCTTGGGCGGCGTGGGGGAAGGGCAGGTCGACGGGGGCGGGCAGGACCCGGATGGTGCGGGTGGTGCGCCGGCCGTGGGCGGTGTCGAGGTCGCGGTGGGTGATCGGGGTCTTGGCCCAGGGCAGGGCGTTGAGCGCGGTGAACAGCGTGGGCTGGTTCTGTTTCACGGTGAGCACGTACCCGGCGCCGTGTTCGTGCAGGTAGCGGGCGTGGGAGCGCTG
>JALZDU010000279.1 GCA_030862405.1 Actinomycetota bacterium
GTGATGGACTCCTACCTTCGTTCGTGGGCCCGGTTCGTACGCTGGCTGGTCGAGGTCGCTCCGAGCGAGCGCGCGTTCCTCGAGGGATTCTTCCTGTGGATTTACACGCCGCGGGCGCACAACGACGGAACCGTCGACCAGATCATCGAGGAGGTGCTGGCCTTCCCCCACAAGCAGGCGACCGAGGACCTGCAGCGGTGCCTCGACGCCTTCGTCGAGCACGACACGACCGACCGCCTGCCGGAGATCACGGTCCCAACGTTCGTCCTCGCTGGCGGCCGCGATATGACCAGTCGCCCGGAACTCTGCCGCGCCGTTGCCGAGCTCGTTCCCTGCGCCCAGTTCGAGGTGATGGAACAGGAGGCCCACCAGCCCTTCCAAGAGGTCCCAGACGAGTGGAACGCGCGCGTCGACGCGTTCTGGCAGGAGGTCGAGGCACGCAGGAGCTAAGCTCACTCGGGCGGTGGGCGGCGGCCTTGGCCGGTCGGGAAACGCCGGCAGCTTCAACTACACCGCGCCAGCCAACACCCTCAACGACGAGAACATCGTGGTCATCGGCGACCTCGAAGAAACCGATCCCACCGCCGAAGCCGCCCAACGCCAACTCGCAGGCTTCGCGCGCCGACATCGACCGCATCATCACCCAACTCGCCCGGCCCGTCTAAACCAAGCCCTCCGCCAGGACTCTGCTGAACAACTCCATATAGAGGAGTCCACTCGGACGCCGACACCTTGGTGGTGCCAGCGCTGGGCCGCTCACTGTCCGGATGTCCTCCCCACCGCGGAGACGCTGGCAAAGGCGGGCGCTGCGGCAAGCTGGACTCAATCGAGAGACAATCACCCTGCGGCGTCCCAGAGTTCGGCTATGTACCTTGATCTTGCCTCGCTGGCGGCGCTATCAGAGTCCTACTGAGCAGTTCAGCATCAGATGAGGAGGGGGTGAACAGAGGTTCGTCACTAGAATTCCTAAGCTGGCGCGGGGCCGGTGCCACGCGGGCGCGCGCGGCCAGAGTATTTAACGGGTGGGCGGTGGTTATTGATGAGCAGCGCGTCAAGCTGCTCGGCGCGCGTGGTGCAGCAGGTACCCTGACCGGGCGCGCTGGACACCTGCGCAGCTATTTACCTGTAACATCTCGATCTTCTTCGGTTGCTTTCCCGCGTGATTGAGGAAGCTTGAGCTAGTCGATGCATCCGGGGAGGTCCGCGTCGTCGGGTGGGGTGCCGTCACCCAGGCCACTGGTCACCCAGTAAGCATCGGCTGACGATCACACTCCTGCGGAGGCCTCAGGCACCCCTGCCCGGCCACCGCGGCGACCAAGATGCGGAATGGTGTCTGCATCGTCAGCGACGCCTATCTCAACACCCTGAGCGGCAGCCACAGCTTGCTTCCGTGCCGGCATGCTCTTGCTCGACGGGTCATCCCTGACAGCGGTCTCGAAGAGTTGATCGCTGTTCCGCGAGGCCAATCGCTCCAGCCCCCGTACCAGCCCTTCCAAGGCCGCGCTGGCCTGCTGCAATGAGGCGACCACAGCGATCAACTCCTCGCGCGAAAGCTGCTCGTCGGCTGGCGCCATACCGCCGAAGTGCATGCCGACCCCGAATTGCGCGCCCTGTTGACGGCACCCCGAGGAGAGGACCTCTGGCCTGTATCTCTCTCCCCGTCTGTCCAGTCGCCTCGTGTCAGCCAAACAGCTACGGTCCGGTCTTCGTGCTGTGGTGTTGGTGGGGAAGCTGGCGAGGGGAGGTTTTGCCGTTTCCGGTAGCTGTCATCTTCGATGACGAGTTAGAAGGCGCGGACTGGAGACGGTCGATGGCGGATTGGGCCAGCGGTGGGGTCGGCTGGCCATCATGGTCGCCATTTCCGTTGGGTCTTAAGAACCGCGCCGGCCAAGACAACCAGGGCGACCCGCCGCGGCGGGTGGTCAGGGATGGCTTAGGGGGTCTCCGCCCGGTGATCAATGCCGACTGGAGGATCTTGTTGGCGACCTTGGCTGTCTCAAGTAGGAGTGGGAGCGGATCGCGGTCTGAGTAGAACGCGCCGGTGGGCGCCCGCCTGGTGCGCAACGCGGCAAGAAGCGTGCGGCCGTCGAGGCGGCGGCGGCGTGCTGCGACGAGCACCGACCGCGGAAAGGCGGTCTCGTGAATCCAGATCGCCTCCCGGCGGGGTCGACTTGGTAGCGCGGGCAGCCTCAGTGCGTCGCGATACGCCAGATCCACCAGGTTCACCCCGGCGGCAGCGGCCAGTGCGGTCTGCAGATTGGGTCGGCCCACGGTCGGCTCGGTGATGATCATCCGGCCATCTCGGGTGCTGCGCCGAATCTCCAGCGAGCCGAAGCCG